>CACVSR010000073.1 GCA_902756775.1 uncultured Lachnospiraceae bacterium
ATCTCCTTCCTGTTTTTGCCCTGATCCTTCAGCACAAGCTCCAGCGCCTTTTGAAGATTTCTGCCGATTTCCGGTCCCCGCGGCACACCCGCTTCCAGCAGATCCCTCCCGCTGAGGGCAAGCCCGTCCAGACTGACACACTGCCCTTCCCCGATGATCTTATCGTACAGCTGCGCAACCCGTATGATCCGGGTCAGCTTTTCTTCTCTCTGATATTCGCTCTGCGCCATGGCATCTGCATCCTGCACCTTCAGCCATGCCGGAAACAACTCTTTTCCGATAACGCTCACAGCCTTGCGCACTTCTGCCTCTTCCGGCCGGATCCACCAGTCATGGTAGTAAATCAGCTTCACTGTCTTCCGTATGGTGTCGTTGTCCATCTTCAGACGGCGCATCACCTTTCCCGCAATCTCCGCTCCCTTCGGTCCGTGCCCGAAGAAATGGTCCACCCCTTTGGCGTCTGTAGTGCGGCAGGATGGTTTCCCCATGTCATGCAGCAGCATGGTAAAACGCAGGAGACGCCGGTTCTGTATGGCCCGCATAGCCGCAAGGGTATGCTCCCCTACATTGTACCTGTGATGTGGATTATTCTGCGGTGTCTGCATCATAGCGTCAAATTCCGGAAGAATCACTTTAGTGATTCCCGCTTCGTATGCCACCCTCAGATACTCCGGATGTTCGGAGACGATCAGCTTGGTGAGCTCCGTACAGATCCTCTCCGCGCTGATTTTCTCCAGATTCGGAGCAAGAAGGATCACCCCGGCCAGGGTGTCCCGGTCTATGGAAAAGTCCAGCTGGGCGGAAAAACGAACCGCGCGCAGGATTCGCAGCGCATCCTCGGAAAAACGCTCCCTGGCCGGCCCCACACAGCGGATCACCCCGGCCTCCAGATCCCTTACTCCTCCGTAGAGATCGATCAGCCCCTCTTCCTCATTATAAGCCATGGCGTTGATCGTGAAATCTCGTCTCTTCAGATCCTCCTTCAGGCTGGCGGTAAAGGTAACATTCTCCGGATGCCTGCAGTCCTCGTATTTCCCGTCAATCCGGTACGTTGTCACCTCGTGGCTTTTGCTTCCGATCAGAACGGTTACCGTCCCGTGCTCAATACCCGTGTCTACCGTGTGAGAAAACAGCTCCTTGACCTGCTCCGGTCTGGCGGATGTCGTAATATCCCAGTCGTCCGGAATCCGATGCAGAAGAGAATCCCTGACACAGCCTCCCACCGCATAGGCCTCATACCCCGCATGGTGCAGCGTATTCAAGATGGTTTTTACCGTTCCCGGCAGACGTATCTGCATGCTTTCGTTCCTCCTGTCCTTCCGGCTGCGCCTGCACACAGGCATGTTCCGGTCTCCGCCGGCTGAAATACCGGCTGTCATTGCCCAGAACATCATAAAAACACGCGCGTGTTCTGTCAATGCCGTGTGTCTTTTTGGCGCTGTCCCGCAGTCTCTCCAGCCTTGACAGCACCCCTCCTCCTATTCTACAATAATTCCTGCTGTCTTTACTGATATTAACATATTCCGGGGAGGAATTTTACCATGGCAAAAGAGAAAAAATTAGTACAGGCCATCACTTCCATGGATGAAGATTTCGCGCAGTGGTATACCGATGTCTGCATCAAGGCGGATCTGATCGGATATACCAGCGTAAAAGGCTGCATGGCAATCAAGCCCGCCGGCTACGCACTGTGGGAAAATATTCAGAAGGATCTGGATGCCCGCTTTAAGGCAACCGGCGTTAAGAATGTCTATATGCCCATGCTGATTCCCGAAAGTCTTCTTAATAAAGAGTCGGAGCTGGTTCAGGGATTTGCTCCGGAGGTTGCGTGGGTTACCTCCGGCGGACAGGAAAAACTGACCGAACGACTCTGCGTCCGTCCTACATCGGAGACCCTGTTCTGCGATTTCTATTCCAGGGATATCCAGTCCCACAGAGATCTTCCCCGTCTGTATAACCAGTGGTGCTCAGTGGTGCGCTGGGAAAAGACCACCCGTCCGTTCCTCCGCTCCAGAGAGTTTCTGTGGCAGGAAGGCCACACCGCTCACGCAACTGCAGAGGAGGCCGAGGAAAGAACCGTCCAGATGCTCAATATTTATGCGGATTTTCTGGAAAACAGCCTGGCCATCCCTGTGATTAAAGGACAGAAAACAGAGAAGGAAAAGTTTGCCGGCGCCCTCCACACCTACACCGTCGAGACGCTGATGCACGACGGAAAAGCGCTTCAGTCCGGTACCAGCCACAACTTCGGCGATATTTTTGCCAGAGCCTACGATGTAACCTTCACAGACAAGGACAACACCGTTAAATATGTGTACCAGACTTCCTGGGGAATGACAACCCGTGTGATCGGCGCGCTGATCATGGTACACGGAGATAACAGCGGATTGGTTCTGCCCCCGCACATTGCCCCCACACAGGTCATGGTTATCCCTATCCGCCAGGACGCGGAAAGTGTTCTGGACAAAGCCCTGTCCGTGAAGGCCGCTCTGGAAAGTGCCGGTGTCCGCACAGATCTGGATGACTCCGAAAAGAGTCCGGGCTGGAAATTCTCCGAGCAGGAGATGCGCGGCATTCCGATCCGTGTGGAGCTTGGACCGAAGGACATCGAAAAGAACCAGGCCGTTCTGGTTCGCAGAGACACAAGGGAGAAAACCATTGTCTCCATCGACGAGCTTCCGTCTGTTGTTCCGCAGCTCCTGGAGACCATCCAGAAGGATATGTTTCTGCGCGCAAAGGCACATCGCGACAGCCACACCTACGACGCTCACAACTACGAGGAGTTTAAGGAAATCGTCAACAGCAAGCCCGGTTTTGTCCGCGCCATGTGGTGCGGGGATCCCGCCTGCGAGGAAAAAATAAAAGCAGACACCACGGCAACCAGCCGCTGCATTCCGTTTGAACAGGAACAGATTGCAGACACCTGTGTCTGCTGCGGACGTCCTGCCAAAAAGATGGTGTTCTGGGGCAAGGCATACTAATCCTTTACAAAAAAATCATTTTGTTTTATGCAACTTTATCCTTCCCTTTTCAGGAGATTTAGGTTATGATAAACAGGCACAAGATATTGTGCCTGTTTTTTATTTTCTGTGCTAAATCTTGTATCATATAAGGCATCAGACACGCTGGTGCAGAAATCCGGAAAAACAGCCGGGCAGACCGGCAGCGGGGAAGCGGATAAAACCACAGAGGAATCAGAAGAAAAGAGGAGTGAAGAAGGATGCAGCAGATGGATTTTGATATCGAGATCAAAACCAATGTCATTAAGCGCAGCGGTGAAGAGGTCTCTTTTGATATCAGCAAAATTGTAAACGCAATCAGCAAGGCAAACCGGGAAGTGGATAAAATCCACCAGTTAAATGAATATCAGATTCTGGCGGTGGCGGAAAAAATCGCCAGACAGGTTGCGGACTATCCGCACGCCATCAACGTAGAGGATATCCAGGATCTGGTCGAGACCGGCATCATGGAGATGCGGGGCTATGAAGTTGCGCAGAAGTATGTGCGCTACCGCTACAAAAGACAGCTGGCAAGAAAATCAAACACCACCGATAACGGCATCCTGGCCCTGATCAACCAGATGAACGAGGAAGTGAAGCAGGAAAACTCCAACAAGAACCCCGTCATCAACTCCACCCAGCGTGATTACATGGCCGGCGAGGTCAGCAAGGATCTGTCCCGCCGTATTCTCCTTCCTGAAGAAATTGTACGCGCTCACGAGGCAGGCATCATCCATTTCCATGATTCCGACTATTTCGCCCAGAAGGAGCATAACTGCGACCTGATCAACCTGGAGGATATGCTGCAGAACGGAACGGTAATCAGCGAAACCCTGATTGAAAAGCCGCACAGCTTCTTCACCGCCTGCAACGTAACAACGCAGATTGTGGCCCAGGTCGCCTCCAACCAGTACGGAGGACAGTCCTTCTCTCTGGCGCACCTGGCTCCTTTTGTGGACATCAGCCGTAAAAAAATCCGTAAGCTGGTGGAGGAAGAGCGAAAATCCTGCGGAGAGAGCATGGATCCCGCAATCATCTCCAAGGTAACAGAAAGGCGGCTGGCAGAGGAAATACGAAGCGGCATCCAGACCATCCAGTACCAGCTGATCACGCTGATGACCTGCAACGGGCAGGCGCCTTTTGTCACCATGTTCATGTACCTGGATGAGGTTCCGGAAGGACAGACCAGAGAAGATCTGGCCGCCATTATCCGCGAGGTTCTGATCCAGAGAATGCAGGGCGTCAAAAACGAAAAAGGCGTCTGGGTCACCCCGGCGTTCCCGAAACTGATTTACGTTCTGGATGAAGATAATATCCACGAGGATTCTAAATACCGGAGTCTTACGGAACTGGCGGCAAAATGTACGGCCAAGCGGATGGTTCCGGATTATATCTCCGCCAAAAAGATGAAGGAGCTGAAGGGTGATGTTTATCCCTGCATGGGCTGCCGTTCCTTCCTCACCCCGGATCAGGGACAGTGCGACGAGGGCAATGTCTCCAACTGCGGCAACTACACAGAGGGCAAACATAAATACTACGGCCGCTTTAACCAGGGCGTCGTTACCATCAATCTGGTCGATGTGGCATGTTCCTCCGGCAGGGATATGGACAAATTCTGGGAGATCCTGGATGAACGGCTGGAGCTCTGCCACAGGGCGCTGCGCTGCCGCCATGAGCGTCTCCTGGGAACCGTATCAGATGTTGCTCCGATTCTGTGGCAGTACGGAGCGCTGGCCCGCCTGAAAAAAGGCGAGACCATTGACAAGCTTTTGTTTAACAATTACTCCACCATTTCTCTGGGCTATGCCGGCCTGTATGAGATGTGCGTGTATATGACAGGAAAGAGCCATACGGATCCGGATGCAAAGCCCTTTGCCCTGGCCGTCATGAAAAAGCTGAATGATGCCTGCGCAAAATGGAGAGCGGCGGAAAATATCAGCTACTCCCTGTACGGCACCCCCATGGAGTCCACCACCTATAAATTCGCGAAATGCCTGCAGAAGCGTTTCGGAATCATCAAGGACGTCACCGACCACAACTACATTACCAACTCCTACCATGTCAATGTGCGGGAGAAGATTGACGCGTTTACCAAACTGAAGTTCGAATCCGAATTCCAGGAGCTGTCTCCGGGCGGTGCCATCAGCTACGTGGAAGTGCCGAATATGCAGGACAATATCCCGGCGGTTCTGTCGGTCATGAAATTTATCTACGACAATATCATGTACGCGGAGCTGAACACCAAGAGCGATTACTGTGAAGTGTGCGGCTACGACGGCGAGATCCAGATCAAAGAGGACGAACACGGAAAACTGATCTGGGTATGCCCGAACTGCGGCAACACAGACCAGAGCAAGATGTCTGTCGCGCGGCGGACCTGCGGCTACATCGGAACGCAGTTCTGGAACCAGGGAAGAACACAGGAGATCAAAGACAGGGTGCTGCACCTGTAAGATAAGGATCTGTGATGAATTACTCCATAATCAAGGAATTTGATATTGCGGATGGTCCCGGCGTGCGGGTGAGCCTTTTCGTGTCCGGATGCCGGAACCACTGCAAGGGATGTTTCCAGCCGGAAACCTGGGATTTCGCCTACGGGCAGCCGTTTACAGAGGAAGTGGAGGATCATATTCTGGAGCTTCTGAAACCGGACTACATCCAGGGTCTGACCCTGCTTGGGGGAGATCCGTTTGAGGAAGAAAACCAGCGCGCGCTGGCTCCTTTTCTCCTGCGCGTAAAGGCGGCTTTTCCGGAAAAAGATATCTGGTGTTACACCGGTTACACCTTTGACGTGGATCTGGTAAAAGGTGGGAAAAAATATACGGAAGTCACCGACTCCATCCTCTCCTGCCTGGATCTGATCGTGGACGGTCGGTTCGAGGAATCCCTGAAGGACATCACCCTGCTTTTCCGGGGGAGCAGCAACCAGCGGCTGATTCCGCTGCACGGCTACCAGCCGCCGGAAAAGCATACAAAATAGCAGTTATTTTTATCCGGCATCGGCCACTCAGGCCGATGCCGTTTTTTTGCCGCGGAGCGCCCGCTGCACGGCCTTTACTGTCTCCACCACCGGAATGACCAGAAAAGCGATCAGAGCGGCGATTCCATACAGCTTCCAGGGCAAATCCTCCAGCTGCAGCACCTTTGCGGCGGCCGGAATTTTTACCGCCAGTGTAGTCAGGATAAAACCGCTGATTCCCGAAAGCCACAGCGTCAGGTTCTGGCTTCCCAGGGTAAACACCGAATGGATTCTGGAGCGCATGTTAAAGCTGTGGAAAATCTCACACAGGTTCAGGGTCACAAAAGCCATCGTCAGTCCGGTCACGGAATGTCCCGGCTCTCCCAGATGTGCATAGGACCCGAAGAGGTAGGAAATCAGAACCAGGACGGCAACCAGACTTCCCTGATAGGCGATATCCCTTCCCATCCCGCCGGAAAAAACCGAATCGTCGGATTTTCTGGGCGGCCGCTTCATTACATCCTTCTCCTCCGACTCCATTCCAAGCGCCATGGCCGGGAAGCAGTCCGTCAGCAGATTGGTAAAAAGCAGGTGCATCGGCCGGAATGTATTGAAGCGAAGCAGGGTGAACAGGAAAACGATTATCACCTCGCTGATGTTGGTGCTCAGCAGGAACTGAATTGCCTTGCGGATATTATCGTAGATCTGCCTCCCCTCTTCCACAGCCCGCACAATCGTCGCGTAGTTGTCGTCTGTCAGGATCAGATCCGCCGCGTTTTTGGTTACATCCGTTCCGGTAATCCCCATGCCAATCCCGATATCTGCGGATTTTACGGACGGCGCGTCGTTCACACCGTCACCGGTCATAGCCGTAATGGCACCCCTTTTCCTCCACGCGTTTACAATCCGGACCTTATGCTCCGGCTTCACTCTGGCGTAAACATGGTATTTGTCAATATCTCTGTACAGCTCCTCATCGCTGATACGATCCAGATCTGCCCCGGTTTTCACCTCGGAATCATCCTGTATAATTCCAAGCTCTCTGGCTATGGCCGCCGCCGTATCCCGGTGGTCGCCGGTAATCATGACCGGCCGGATTCCGGCCTCACGGCATTTTCTCAGCGCGTCCGGAACCTCCTTCCGCACCGGATCCATCATGCCGGCCAGCCCGATAAAGCACAGATTCCGCTCTGCCTGCTCCGGGGAATGATTTTCCGGGAGCGTCTCATAGGATCTTCGCGCGGCCGCAAGAACACGCAGCGCGTCCGCTGCCATGGCGCTGACCTGGGCCTGAATGATCTTCCTTCCCTCCTCGTCAAGCGGAAGTTCTTTCCCGTCCTTCAGCCAGGTAGTGCATCGCCCCAGAACAACATCCGGCGCCCCCTTGGTATATTGAATAATCTCCTTTTCTGTGCGGTGGAACGTCGTCATCATCTTGCGGGAGGAATCGAAGGGACATTCTGCGATGCGGGGCATGGTCTTTTCCGCCTGCCTTTTATGAAAACCCTCCTCTTCCGCAAAGGACACGAGTGCCGCCTCCGTAGGTTCTCCCTGGACAGACCCTTCCTCATCCGCCTGCGCATCACTGCACAGCGACATGGCTTCCGCCAGGAGCTTCCTGTCTCCAAAAGTTCGGACAACCGTCATCCTGTTCTGTGTCAGCGTTCCCGTCTTATCCGAACAAATCACATTGGTGCAGCCCAGAGCCTCCACCGCTGTCAGCCTGCGCACAATGGCATTGGCCTTCGACATACGTGTGACACCCAGAGACAGAACCAGCGTAACAACGGTCGCCAGCCCTTCCGGAATCGCCGCGACAGCAAGAGAGACCGCAATCATGAACACCTGCAGAACCGTGCTCAGGTTTCTTTCCGGAGCCATCACCATATCGAAAATAAAGATGAAAATGCAGATGAAAATGACCATCACAGACAGCTTTTTGCCAAGCTCGTTCAGCTTCTTCTGCAGCGGCGTCTCACTGTCCTCCGTCTGGTTCAGAACACCGGCGATCTTTCCCATTTCCGTCCGCATGCCTGTGTCCGTTACCAGAAGCCTGCCTCTTCCATAGGAGACGCTGCTTCCCATAAAAGCCATATTTTTGCGGTCACCCAGAGATACCTCTCCGTCCTCTTCCTGCTTCAGCATTTTCACAAGTTTCTGTACGGGTACAGACTCTCCTGTCAGGGAGGACTCGTCTATACGCAGAGACTCCGCCTCCAACAGCCTGCCGTCAGCCGGAACCATATCTCCTGCTTCCAGAAGCACGACATCTCCCGGTACCAGGCTGCTGCTGGGAATCTCCTCCTGTTTTCCGTCACGGATGACATGGCAGGTTGCCGCCGTCATTTTCTGCAGCGCCTCCACCGCGTTTTCCGCCTTGCTCTCCTGAAAAACTCCCAGCGCGGCGTTCAGCCCCACCACGATCAGAATGATAAATACTTCCGCCATGGATTCTCCTGAAACCGCGTTGGTAACCGCGGAAACAACCGCCGCGGCGAGAAGCATAATCAGCATAGGATCCTTCAGTTCATCCAGAAACTTCTGAAAAATATTCTTTTTCCCTGCCTTCTCCAGCTCGTTCTTTCCATACTTCTGCAGCCGCTCACCGGCTTCCTCTTCCGATAGACCCGTGTCCCGGCTCCCCAGCTCCGCCTGAAGCTCACTCAGGTCTTTCTCATAAATTTCCGCCATACCATCCGCTCCCTGTTTCCTTTTTTGATATTTCAGGTATCTATTCAGCACTCCAGACTCGGAACGCTTTGCGTTCTATACTAGCTGATATTTATCCGGCTGACAAGGAATCGCAGATGGATTTTTGCACTCCTGGCAGTCTGTTCAGCCGGGGGATCAACCCTTCCTGTCTTTTTGTTCACACTTCTTTCATATCTTTCTCCTACAATACAGGGCATGGATACTTCAATCGTCAA
>CACVSR010000074.1 GCA_902756775.1 uncultured Lachnospiraceae bacterium
TTGTCACCTTGGCAATGACGCTGGCAGCCGCAATGCTCTGGCATTTGGCATCTCCCTTTATGATGCCGACCTGCGGGATGTCCAGCCCCGGGATATGAACGGCATCCACCAGCAGGAGAGACGGCTGTACCGAAAGCTCCGCAACTGCCTTCCGCATTGCCTCATAGGTGGCCTGCAGAATGTTGATTTCGTCAATGCGGTTCTGATCCGCACTGCCGATGCCGATAGCTACAGCTTCCTCCTGAATCACCTGAAACAGCTCTTCCCTGCGCTTTGGCGTCAGCTTTTTAGAATCATTGATATAGAGGATTCTGCTGTCACGGGGGAGTATGACGGCCGCAGCAACAACCGGTCCCGCAAGCGGTCCCCTCCCCACTTCATCAATGCCGCAGATCAACGGGTAATCGCTGTACTTTTTCTCGAAAAAGCACATCTGTTCGACCCGCTCCTTTTCCCTGGCCAGCCTGGCTTCCCGCCGTTCCGCCCTGGCCTTTTCGGCCTCTTCTTTTTTACTCATCCTCTTGCACCCTCTCCGGTGTATTCCGCATCCGCTCCGCTCTCCGGCAAGTACTCCTCTAATTACCGCTGCTCTGCTTACCGGAGTTTTCTATATCCGCTCCGCTCTCCGGCGAACACATCTCTCCGTCCGGAAAGCTTCCGTTCCGGAAAGAGCCGCCCGTGGGAAGCTCCAGGGATAACCGTCCCAGAACTCCCTTGCGGAATTCATCCAGAAGAATGGCCGACGCTTTGTCATAGGAGATTTCCCCGCCTCCTGCCAGACAGTTCCTGTTTCTGGCTATCTGTTCCAGAATCTGCACATCGGTTCCTCTCTCTTCCAGGTGATAACGCCCGGCCAGAATCTGCGGATAGGCTTCCCGCAGAAAACCGATCAGACGGAGGGAAAGCTCCGACGCATTCAGAAGTTCATCCTTTACCGACCCGATCAGCGCCAGGCGGACGCCGGCCTCCGGATCATCAAATTTCGGCCAGAGAATTCCCGGCGTGTCCAGAAGATCCAGCCCCCTGCCAAGATGAATCCACTGCTTTCCCTTTGTCACTCCGGGCTTGTTTCCGGTTTTGGCAGACGCCCTGCCCGCGACCGAATTGATAAACGTCGATTTCCCGACATTGGGAATTCCTGCCACCATAGCCCTTACCGGCCGGTTTTTGATGCCCCTCCGGGCATCCCTGGCAATCTTCTCCCTGCATGCCTCCTGCACAAGAGCCTGTACCTGTTTCAGATCCGTCTTTTTTCTGGAATCCGCGGCGAGTACCTGCGCCCCCTGCCCGGTGTAAAACTGTTTCCACTCACGGTTGGCACGTTCGTCCGCCAGATCCGACTTATTCAGAATAATCAGGCGGGCTTTCCCCTCTCCCATATGCCGTATGTCCGGATTCCGGCTGGACTCCGGGGCTCTGGCATCAATCAGCTCGATGATCAGGTCAATCAGCTTCAGATCCTCCTGCATCTGCCGCTTTGCCTTTGTCATATGTCCGGGGTACCACTGTATTTCCATAAACGCTCCTGTCCGAATAAATCTGTAGAAACTATCGAATTTTTCCTGTTTTGGGGAAAGGCCAGACGCGGAACCAGACGGTTCCGATGATATTTTCCCGACCTACATTTCCGATATCCGTGTAACGGCTGTCCCCGCTTCCATTCCGGTTATCTCCCAGTACGAAGTACTCATCGTCATCCAGGACGATCTGTTCTTCCGCCAGCCCTCCGTTTAGAATGGCGTCAAAACCATATGCCGACTCGTCCAGCTTCTCCCCATTGATGTAAACCGCTCCGTCGGTAATCTGCACCGTCTCTCCCGGAAGCCCGATGACCCGCTTGATATGCACGGACGCGCCTGTCTCGTTACCTGTCCGGAAAACGATAATATCAAATCTGCGGGGCGGATGCAGTTTGGGAATCAGCTCATTAACCAGAAGCGTGTCTCCGGTGGACAGCGTCGGCTCCATGGAGCCCTCCTGCACCTGCACTGTCTGGCAGAAAAAATGCGAGAAGCCATAGGCAAGAAAAATCACGCAGACAACCGGAACAACCCACGAAAGGACAGCCCGGAGCACGGCGCGGAAGGGATGCGCCTTCCTCCATTCCCCCATCTGTCTCTTTTTTTCTTCCATAAATTCCCGGCGTTTTCTCTTTTTCTTTTCCTTCTCTGAAATTTCGGGTTCTTTCTTCTCCGTCTCCTGAACAGACGGATCAATAATCAGAATTTTTTTATCCTCTGACATAGCAGTCCCTGCACACCCCTGATAGAACGGGAGCCCGTACATCTGTACGGGCTCCCAGACAGCATCTGACTGATTTTATTTTACAACAGCTTTTACCTTTGCCGCTTTGCCGACACGGTTTCTCAGGTAATTCAGCTTTGCCCGTCTTGCCTTGCCGCGGCGGACAACTTCAATTTTCTCCACGTTCGGAGAATGAAGCGGCCAGCTCTTCTCTACGCCGATACCGTTGGACGTCTTGCGGACCGTAAAGGTCTCACGGCTGCTTCCGCCCTGACGTTTGATGACAATCCCCTCAAACACCTGAATTCTCTCACGGTTTCCCTCTTTGATTTTTCCGTATACCCGGATGGTATCGCCGACGCGGAACTCCGTAATATCCTTTTTCAGCTGTTCTTCTTCAATCTTTTTGATAATTTCCTGCATCTTTCTGTCTCCTTATCTTTCTGAAAAGGCGCCGAACATGCGCCGTAACCGGACGTTCTTACCACCGATAAACGTGACAGCGGACCGTCTCTGCGGCATCCCGCCACAGACCTGAAAATTATACCCTATCTACCTGCGAGATGCAAGGCCTTTTTTCTGATATCCAGGGCAAGCCGGTCGGTCTGTTCCGTGTTTTCTGCGTCGGAATACCGGGAGCAGCCCAGCAGCCGGAATCCTCTGTCCGCCAGAAACTCCTTTTTCTTCTCTGCCAGACTGCCGTCCGAACAGATCCACGCGAGGGTTTTCCCGGATCCGTACAGATTGCGGAACCGCTCTTCAAACGGGACATCCCCGTCTGCTCCGGCTCCCTCCACAAGAAGCAGGAGTTCCTGATTCCCCAGGACATTCCGGGATCGGATCAGCTTGTTTCTGTTGTAATTCTGAATCTCTCCGTACCGGGAAATCCTTCCGTGAAGGCAGGACGCATACTCCTCCGCCTCCTGCGAACCATACCAGAAGGTATGAAGGACAAAACTATTCTTCAGAAGATCCGGACGTCTTTCCTGTGTCCGGGCGACCGCCTGCTGATACCGCCACTCCTCTATTTTGCCGTGATCTCCGGTAAGAAGCACAGGTGGTACCTTCCGGCCGTGCCACTGTTCCGGCCTGGTAAAATGCGGATACTCCAGAAGATTGTCCTGCATAGACTCAAACTGGGAGGATTCATCGTTGTGAAGAACCCCCGGTACAAACCGTGAGACCGCATCCATCAGAACGGCAGCGCCCAGTTCTCCGCCCGTCAGGACATAATCACCGATAGACACGTAATCGGTCACTGTCTCCTGGAGAACCCGCTCGTCAATTCCCTCGTAATGGCCGCATAGAAGAACCAGCTCTTTCTCTCTGGCCAGCTCTTCCACCATCGTCTGATCCAGTACTCTGGCCTGAGGCGTCAGATAAATAACCCTGGTTCTTATTCCGCCTGACGCGTCTTTCTTCTCCCCGCTTTCTTTGATCCGGTCAGCCCCTGCTGTTCTTTGCTCACCCCCGGCGTTCCGATCGGCCGCCGCCCGGCCGCAGTCTTCGGCTTTCCGGTCTTCCGCGGCTCTTTGGAGGGCTGACTGCACCGCCTGATAAACCGGCTCCGGTTCCATAACCATCCCGGCCCCGCCGCCGTAGGGATAATCATCCACCCGCATAGATTTTTTCTGGGAAAAATCCCGGATATTGACCGTGTTCACAGAGATATATCCGTTTTTCTCCGCCCGGCCCAGGATGCTGGTTCCCATAATCTGCCGAATCATATCCGGAAACAATGTGCAAACATAGTATCTCATCAGACGCCGGAACCGCCTTCCAGTTGTTTATAAATCTCCTGGAACATCCTGGAGAATTCCGAATCACTGCTGATCAGCCAGACAGCGAGGATCGTCAGAACAATCGTCAGAATCAGAAATACAATTCCCAGAACCAGACCGGCGACAGCCATTCCCTTACCCTTCTGCTCCGGATTCTGCTTCAGCTGTGAAAGGCTGATGCACCCGAACACAATGGCCATGACAGACGGGATAAAGAAAAGAACGCTGTTCAAAAACACAGACAAAATTCCCTGCACAAAAGCCACAATGGCAAAAGTATTTGTTTTCTGCTGCTGCGGGGGCTGGTTTCCGTACCCCTGAACATTTCCACAGAAATTCTGGCCATAAGGATTCTGGCCATAGGGGTTCTGACCGTAAGGATTCTGGCCGTTCTGCGTGTTCCAGCCGTTATTTCCACTATTTTGTCCGCCCCAGCCGCTGCTGTTCTGGCTGCTCTGACCACCCCAGTCATTGCTGTTCCGGTCATCCTGACCGCTCCACCCATTGCTGTTCCGGCTCTCCCGGCCGCTTCCGGCATTCCAGCTGTCCCAGGCGCTGTCCTGTCCGCCCCAGCCATTGCCGCTCTGGTTTTTCCCGTCGTCATCCGCCTTTTTTTCCTCCGGCCAATCCTCTTTAGGAAGAATCCGTCCGCAGTTGCTGCAGGCTTTCGCATTATCATTCAGTTCCGCACCGCAATAAACGCATTTTTTCACGGCCGCACCTCCATCATTTTTTCTCTTCCGCCAGTCCCGGAAGAAGATGCACTGTCATCCGATTGCCGGGAACATCCACCTGTATAATACAATCGCGGATGGCAGGAATCAACACGTCTCCGTAACGTTCTGTACCGACGATATAAACATCATTCGCTCCCGTCTGCAGAATATCTGTCAGCGTTCCGAGATATTCCCCTTCCTCTGTAGTGACATCCATGCCGATCAGATCCGCTGTATAATATTCATTTTCTCCCAGCGGTACTGCCTGCTCCCTGGTAACCATAACCTCCCAGTTGCGGTACTTCTGGGCAGTATCCATATCATCGATCCCGGAAAAGTGAATGATCGCCATGTTCTTAAAAAACTTCACACTTACCAGCCCGTGCTGCTCCGACTTTGCGCCGTTCTTCAGCACGGCGGTCTTCAGTTCCCTGAACCTGGCAGGATCATCCGTTGTCGGATAGACCTTCACTTCTCCGTGTATGCCGTGCGGAGAGGTAATGATACCTGCCTGAAGAAGCTGTTTCATAGATTTTGGTTCCTCCGGATATAACAAGGGCGGGATCTCTCCCGCCATGTCTGTTACTGCACAATATCAACGATGACCCGTTTATCCTCACGAGAAGCAGCCGCCTTCACAACGGAACGGATTGCTTTTGCAATTCTGCCCTGCCTGCCGATGACCTTTCCCATATCGGACGGAGCAACCTTCAGCTCTAATTTTAAGCTGCCGCCGCTCTCGGTCTGCGTGACAACCACATCATCGGGATGTTCCACCAATGCTCTGGCAATCACTTCAACCAGCTCTTTCATCACAAGGCACCTCCGTACTTCGATTATTTCTCGATTCCAGCCAGCTTGAAGATTTTTCCTACGACTGCCGTGGGCTGTGCGCCGTTATTCAGCCACTTTTTGGCTTCTTCCTCATTGACCTTGAATGTGCTGGGATCTGTGTTCGGATCATAGGTTCCGATTTCCTCGATAAATCTTCCATCTCTGGGAGAAGCGGAATCCGCGACGACGATTCTGTAAATCGGTGCCTTTTTCTGTCCCATTCTTCTCAGACGAATTTTAACTGCCATTTTTCTCTACCTCCATGAAACTGATTTTTTCTTTTGTTTTTGATTACGAGTGATGTCAGACTTTTAACACTGCAATCTTATTTATGAGAACAACAATCCGTCAGAACGGAAGGTTGAAACCTCCAAAACCTCCGCGCCTCTTCCCGCGGCTCTTCATCATGCCGGGCATCTGTTTCATCATTTTCCGCGTCTGGTCAAACTGCTTGACAAAGCGGTTGACCTCTGCAATGTTGACACCTGCCCCTTTCGCGATCCTCTGTTTTCTGGAAAGATTCAGCAGATCCGGATTTGCCCGTTCCGCCTTTGTCATGGAATGGACGATCGCCTCTTTTCTGGCAAGATCCTTTTCATCCACCATACTCTCCAGCTCCTGCGCTTTTCCGCCGGTCATGCCCGGCATCATGCTGAGAATGCTGCCGATTCCGCCCATCTTGCGCATCTGCTCCATGCTGTCCAGATAATCATCAAAGGTAAACTGCGCCTTGCGGACACGTTTCTCCAGATCTCTCGCTTTTTCTTCATCAATATTGGCCTGCGCCTTCTCAATCAGGCTGAGGACATCCCCCATACCGAGAATCCGGCTGGCCATCCGGTCCGGATAGAACTGTTCCAGATCCTCCAGCTTCTCTCCCATACCGACATAAAAAATCGGTTTTCCGCAGATCGCCTTGATGGAGAGAGCGGCGCCGCCCCTGGTATCGCCGTCCAGCTTCGTCAGGATAACGCCGTCAATACCGACCTTTTCCTGAAAAGTCTGCGCCACATGAACCGCTTCCTGTCCGGTCATCGCGTCCACCACAAGGACAGATGCATCTACTGTCACTGCCTGCCGGATGGCGACCAGCTCGTCCATCATCTGCTCATCAATCTGCAGACGGCCGGCAGTATCCAGAAGGACGATATTGTAACCGGAAGCCTTCGCGTGTTCCACAGCTGCCTTTGCGATATCCACAGGATTTTTTCTGTCTCCCATGGAAAATACATCCACACCGACTTTTTTACCGTTGACCTCCAGCTGTTTTACCGCGGCCGGACGGTAGACATCGCAGGCCGCAAGAAGGGGCTTTCTTCCCTTTGCCTTCAGTTTTCCGGCCAGCTTTGCAGCCGTTGTCGTCTTACCTGCGCCCTGGAGACCGATCATCATATAAACGGTGATCTCATTCCCCGGTTTCAGCGGAAGCTCCGCCTTTTCGTTTCCCATCAGGGAAACCAGCTCGTCATGAACAATCTTAATGACCATCTGTCCGGGATTCAGGCCATTCATCACATCCTGTCCGATGGCTTTCTCCTGAACGGTTTTGGTAAACTGCCTGACGACCTTAAAATTGACATCTGCCTCCAGCAGGGCCATTTTCACTTCTTTCAGAGCCGCCTTGACATCCGCCTCTGTAAGAGAACCCTTGCTGCGGAGCTGTTTGAATACATTCTGCAGTTTTTCACTTAAATTATCAAATGCCACGCCCTATAATTCCTCCAGAATGTCTGATGAAATGGCCCGGATCTGCCTGAGTGTCTCCTTTTCGGAATCTCCGGGATTCTCTGTCAGCTCCTGAATTTTTCTTACCCTGCCGCGAATGGCGAGGAACCGCTGAACCATGTGGAGGCGGTTCTCATAATCCTCCAGGGTCTTTTCAATCCGCTTCATCAGGTCGTGAACTCCCTGGCGGCTGATGCCCTCATCCCTGGCAACCTCCGCGGCGGAATAATCATTAAAGACTATCTCCTGAAAGATCCGTCTCTGATGTTCCGTAAGCAGTTCTCCGTAAAAATCAAACAGCAAAGATTTTTCTACAAATGATTCCATAGCATGAAAAAAGCAGGTGCCTCGCGGGTACCTGCAAATCATATATCATAGAGAAGCGCGTGTCAAGTGTTTTTGCTTGACAGACTGCTTACACACGATCCTCCAGCTGCTTATAATGGCGGTGACGTCCGACATATTTATAGGCGGGACGGATAATCTTTCCGCCGTTATCCAGCTCCTCAATGCGGTGCGCAGACCAGCCGGATATTCTGGCGATGGCAAACAGCGGTGTGAACAGTTCCCTGGGAAAATCCAGCATCGAGTAGACAAAACCGCTGTAGAAGTCCACGTTGGCGCAGACCGGCTTTACCAGGCGGAGCTTCTTTTCCATGCACTCCCTGCCAATCCGCTCCACATTCTCATAGAGCCTGAATTCCTCTTCCGCATCCTTCTCAATCGCAAGCCTGTGCGCGTAATCCTTCAGAATCACCGCCCGCGCGTCCGACAGGGTGTAAACCGCATGCCCCATCCCGTAAATCAGGCCGGAATGATCAAAGACCTCTTTGTCCAGCATCCGTGTCAGATAAGCCCGGATCTCGTCCTCGTTATCCCAGTTATGCACATGCTCCTCGATGTCCTCAAACATCTGCAGAACCTTCAGGTTGGCTCCGCCGTGCTTGGGTCCCTTCAGGGAGCCCAGAGAAGCAGCCACGGCCGAATAGGTATCTGTCCCGGTCGAAGAGACTACGTGGGTCGTAAAGGTGGAGTTATTTCCGCCGCCGTGCTCCGCGTGCAGAATAAGAGCTATATCCAGCACCTTTGCCTCAAGCTGCGTATACTGTCCGTCCGGATGAAGCATCTGCAGAAGATTTTCCGCCAGGGAGAGCTCCGGCTTGGGGTTACGGATAATCAGGTTGTGTCCCAGATGATAATGCCGGTGCGTGTGATAGCTGTAAACAGCCAGAAGCGGCATCTTGGCGATCAGGCCGAGTGCCTGCCGGAGAACATTGGAGATGCTGATATCCTCCGGATTTTCATCGTAGGAATACAGCGTCAGCACACATTTCTGAAGCATGTTCATCATGTTTGTGCTGGGCGCCTTCATGATAACGTCCCTGGTAAACTCTTCCGGCAGGGAGCGGAAATCACTGAGGATGTCGATAAATTTGCCCAGCTGTTCCTCCGTCGGCAGATCTCCGAACA
>CACVSR010000075.1 GCA_902756775.1 uncultured Lachnospiraceae bacterium
GTTTGTGCAGATAAGGATTTTCCACCTTATCCACAAATGTCAGCAGTGCTTTATACATATCCTCTGTGTTCTTGTCCGATGTGGGGAGATATTCCTTCGGGTCATATTCGCCCTCTCTGGCCTTCCTTGCCCTCTTCAGCGACATCTGCAGGTTTCCGTTATATTTTGTTACATCACCGACTACATCCACATATTCCAAGGCATCAAATTCCTCAATGCCTGCAGAATCCGGTTCCCATATCTTGGCATCTATGGTTCCGGTCTTATCCATGAGGATCACATTGTCATAATTTTTTCCGTTTTTCGTGACCGCTGCCGTCCTTGACTTGCAAAGATAAATTCCGGCAACCTTCATACCCTCATGCATTTCCTGAATATATAACATTTTCTCCCTGTCCTTTTTTCTGTTTTTATTCCGGTACTCCGGAAATGTGCATGTCTGAAACTGTGCTGATCAATATTTCGGAGAGACGTTACATTTTCCGGTTCCTCTAATATAGGAAGCGGCAGATTACTATCTCACCTTCACGGTTACTGTAAAATCGACCTCCGCATATCCTTCTGCTCCCTTTCTCATGGCTTTTATATTCAGCGTTTCGTTTTCCGCCGAGGCGCTTACAATATCGGTATAATCGGAAACAGAGCGGATGGTTTTTCCGTTTACTTCTGTAATCACATCATATTCCTTGATACCCGCCAGCATAGCAGGAGAATCCTCATCTACGGCAGTCACCAGCTCTCCCTCCGGAATACCCGTTCTTTCTGAAATATCCTGCGTTACCGCCTGACCGGTGATTCCGGCATACGGTATCGGGTCATGATTGGTCAGCGTTTCCAGAAGACCGCTGATATCGGATATTGCCAGCGCCGTAACAGTTCCCGTATCTCCCATCTTGAAATTCTGGCTGATAATACCTACTACTTTCCCATAAATATTAACAAGGACTCCGCTGCCGGAAGTGCTTCCGATTATGTCCGTGGTAATTAGATTATACTCCCTGTCAGAAGCCTCCGCTGTGTTGCCCATAGATGTGACAACGCCACAGGAAATCGTATCTCCATATCCCATAGGACTTCCAAGAGCAAGCACCGGATCAGCCTGAGAAACAAGATAGGAACTGCCCAACGGAGCCGTCGTAATCCTGGAATCCGTCGTCGGCGAAACAGATACGGAATCCACCGTTACCACCGCAAATCCTGTCGCAGCATCCCTGGAAAGTAACGCCCCATCCGCAGTTGTACCGTCAAAAAATGTAATTTGAATAGACTGTACATTATCCACTACGGACTGCTGGGTAAGAATATACAGCAGATTATTGTTGCGCGCAATAATTAGGCCGGAAACCTGCTGTCGGTTTTCATAATTCTGCCGGAAATAATCCATTTCATTTGTGATGCCCGTCACTTGGACAATGGCGCACTGCACCTCCCTGGATGAAGCGATCATGTCTCCGTATAACTGCCTAATGTCGTCTAAGGTCAGGGATTTCGCTGCAGAAGCATCTTCTTCCGTGCCCTCCTGGTTCTGTCCCTGATCCTGGTCTCCCAATTCCTGGCCGGTTACCGGTAGACCTGATGTGGAAATTGCCTGTGAAGATGACGAAACCGAAGAAACAGAAGAACCTGCGGAGACATCAGATACCGCCACCTTCTCCGGCACCGGGGTTGGTGTCAATTCGTCTCCTGTTGTTAAGACAATACGCTTGTTTTCCACCTCCAGCCCCAGAATTCTGGCCGCCGCAGGGGCAGACGCGGCAAACACAAAGGCCGCGATAATCCCAAATCCGACGCCGAAAACAACGGTCCACACAATCCTGAGGATCCATTTCTTTTTATCGACCGGTTTTTTCCGGATTGTTTGTTTGATAAACTTATAATTATTATCACCTTCGGAGACAGCCCGGTCATCAGTACCGGCACCGCTGCCTGGTTCTTCTTTTTTCAAATCGTCCATTTTTCCGCTCCAAATGAACATTCAAATAAAGGTTCAGTGTTATCAGTAAACGAAGCAAACTGCCTGAAATGAACAACAAAAGAAAAGATCACACAAAAAATATATTAGCACCCATATATGAATAAATTATGAATATAATGTATAAGTCCAGTTTCGAAGCAAAAGCTTACGGGCCGCTTGCGGACCAGGAAGCTTTCGCTTCAGAAACGACAACAAGTATGAGCATGGAGTGACGCCCTGCGGCACGGAGGTTTGCGGCCGGAAATGCGAATGCTTCTTTCATGTGCGCCGATTTTACGGTACAATAGGCATGGCTGCTGCCACAGTTTATTGCGGCTGCAGAAAGGCTATAAAAAAGTAATACAGGAATAGAATTATGAACCAAAAAGCACTTAGAATACTGGAATTTGATAAAATCAGGCAACATCTTACGGATTGTGCCACCTCTGACCCCGGAAGAGAAAAATGCCGTTCTCTGTTCCCCTCCACAGAACTGGAGGATATTCAGAAAATGCAGGCAGAAACCTCTGACGCGCTCAGCCGCCTGATCCGGAACAGCGGATTCTCCTGCGGAAGTGTCCATGACATCCGACCATCTTTACGGCGGCTGGAAGTCGGAGCCTCCCTGACAGCCAGAGAACTGCTTGATATTGCTTCTCTTCTGGAAAATACTGCCCGTGTAAAGGCATACGGACGTCATGACCGAGAGGATACACCGGAGGATTCCCTGGATCCTGTGTTTGATCTGCTGGAGCCTGTGTCCTCCCTGGCTTCCGACATCCGGAGAGCAATTCTTTCGGAAGATGAAATAGCAGATGACGCAAGCGCCGGCCTTCGTCAGGTACGCCACTCCATTAAAAGCTGCGGTGATAAAATTCACGCACAGCTGAACAGTATGATTAACGGAAATCTGCGGACAGCCCTGCAGGATGCGGTGATCACCATGAGGGATGGCCGCTACTGCCTGCCTGTCCGTTCCGACTACCGTTCCCAGGTTCCCGGAATGATCCACGATCAGTCCTCTACCGGAGCCACTCTCTTTATCGAACCGATGTCGGTGGTAAAGCTTAATAACGAAATCCGACAGCTGGAAATACGTGAGCAGGAAGAGATTGCGAAGGTTCTTGCAGAACTGAGCGCAGACGCATCTGTTTACACTGAAACACTTCGCTATAACTATGAAAATCTTGCTGAACTGGATTTTATTTTTGCCAGAGCTCGGCTGGCGCTTGTTATGAATGCCACCAGGCCTGTTTTTAATACAGATGGCCGGATCAACCTGCGCAAAGCCCGGCATCCTCTGATTGAAAAGCACAAAGTTGTTCCGATTGATATACGTCTGGGAGAAACTTTTGATCTTCTTGTAATCACCGGTCCGAACACTGGCGGAAAAACCGTTTCACTGAAAACGACAGGACTTCTTACCCTGATGGGACAGTCCGGCCTTCACATTCCGGCGGGAGATCGCTCCGAGCTTTCCGTTTTCCGTGAAGTTTATGCGGATATCGGTGATGAACAGAGCATTGAGCAGTCCCTCAGCACCTTTTCTTCGCATATGAAAAGCATCGTCTCTTTTCTGGAAAAAGCAGACCGGAATTCACTGGTGCTCTTTGATGAGCTTGGCGCCGGCACCGATCCGGCGGAAGGTGCTGCACTGGCTATTTCCATTCTCTCCTACCTTCACCGGAAGGGTGTCCGGACAATGGCCACCACCCATTACAGTGAGCTGAAGGTCTATGCCCTGACCACAGAAGGTGTAGAAAATGCCAGCTGTGAATTTAATGTAGAAACACTTCAGCCGACCTACCGCCTGCTGATTGGAGTTCCCGGAAAAAGCAATGCCTTTGCTATTTCCCTGAAGCTGGGTCTTCCGGAATCCATTATCGAGGATGCCAGAAAACAAATCAGCGAACAGGATGCTTCCTTCGAGGATGTTTTGTCCAGTCTGGAAGAGAACCGGGTTGCACAGGAGCGCAAGGAAGCGGATCTGGAACGGCTGGAGGAAACTCTGTCCCGGCGTGAAACAGAGCTGAAAAGCAGGGAAAAAACTCTAGAACAGCAGAAAGATCGAATTCTCTCCAGGGCAAATGAAGAAGCACATGCGGTTCTTCAGGAGGCCAAAGAATACGCCGACCAGACCATGAAGGAATTCCGAAAATTCGGTAAGGCAGGAGTTAACTCTGCAGAAATGGAGCGCAAACGAAACGAACTCCGGAAACAGATGGATAAGACCACTTCCCACACAGCTGTAAAAGCTTCCGAGCTGAGGCAGCCAGGGAAAAAACCGCGGCCGCAGGATCTTACTCCGGGAACAGCAGTACGGATCCTCAGCATGAATCTGAAGGGAACCGTAAACACAAGGCCTGATTCCAGAGGTAATCTTTTTGTGCAGTGCGGGATCCTCCGCACTAAAGTTCATATGGACGATCTGGAGCTGGCAGACGAACCGGAAATCATTACACCGAAAATGACCCGCACGTCTACCGGAAAAATACGGATGAACAAATCCGCCTCCGTAAGCTCTGAAATCAATCTTCTCGGAAAGACCGTCGATGAAGCCGTGGCGGAACTGGATAAATATCTGGATGACGCCTACATTGCCCATTTGAAGAGTGTACGCGTCATCCACGGAAAAGGAACCGGCGCTCTCAGAAAGGGGATCCATAATTATCTGAGAACCCAAAAGCATGTCGCAGACTTCCATCTGGCCGAATACGGTGAGGGGGATGCCGGCGTTACAATTGTTGAATTCAAACAGTGACAGGGAACAGTCATCAGGAAAGAACAGGAGCGGATATGGCAGTAAAACAGAAAATACTGATAGTTGATGACGACAACAATATTGCAGAACTGATCTCTCTCTATCTGACAAAGGAATGCTTTGAGTGCATGATCGTAAATGACGGGGAATCCGCGCTGAAAGAATTTTCTTCCTTCCGCCCGGATCTTGTTCTTCTTGATCTGATGCTGCCCGGTGTGGACGGCTATGAGGTGTGCCGGAAAATCCGCTATAAATCCAACACCCCGATCATCATGCTGTCCGCCAAAGGGGAGGTATTTGACAAGGTTCTGGGGCTGGAAATGGGAGCGGACGATTATATGATAAAGCCCTTCGATTCCAAGGAACTGGTCGCAAGAGTCAAGGCGGTGCTGCGCCGGTTTACGCCGGAACCGGCTCCTACCGTTTCTCTTCCCGCGTCCGCCCCGGCAAAGATAGCAGAATACCCGGATCTTGTCATAAATCTTACCAACTATTCCGTGACCTATCGGGGAACCACTCTGGACATGCCTCCCAAGGAAATCGAACTGCTGTATTTTCTTGCTTCTCAGCCTAATCAGGTCTTTACCAGAGAACAGCTTCTGGATCACATCTGGGGATATGAATATGCAGGAGATACGCGGACTGTCGATGTTCATATCAAGAGGATCCGGGAAAAAATCAGCGATAATGAGAACTGGTCTATCGCTACGGTATGGGGCGTCGGCTACAAATTTGAAGTGAAAACACTGTAAAAAAGTTTCCGTCTGAATCTTTTTCACAGCACGGAGATCACACGATGCATATAAAATTGATTCATAAATTTATACTGATTTTTGCCATCATCGGAATTGCGGAATTTGTCCTGATATCCACGCTGGGGTCACACCTGGTTCAGCACCGTCTGGTGAAATCAGAAGGTCTCAAGCTGTACAAGGAGGCTGCTAAAATCTCCCAGTCTGATGTACTGACAAATGGGATTGACGAGGATTCTTTCAGCAGTCTCTACCGGAATCTCCATGCTCTGGCCGGATATCAGGACTGTGAAATATGGCTGCTCGGTTCGGACGGAACCATCTATATGAACACAGCCCAGGAATCTGTTTCGGAAGCTTCAGAAGATGCGGAATATCCGGTTCTGGAGGGCTTTGACCCGCTGAAGCTGGGGAGCGGCTATTACAGCGTAGGCACCTTTTTTGACTATTACTCCGAAGATCATCTGACCGTTCTCAGCCCGGTTACAGGGAATCTGGACATCCGCGGTTATATTGCCATTCATGAGCCCATGAATAATATTTTCGCGGATCGCGAGGAAATTCTGGCCATTATCCATCTTCTCAGCATCATTGTCTACATTCTGTTCCTGACTGTTTTTATTCTGTTATACCTTACAATCCTCCGCCCTCTGCGGAAAATACAGACAGGGATCCGGGAATATGCGGACGGCCGCCTGAATTACCATATACCTGTAAATTCGCACGATGAAATGGGCAGACTTGCCGCCTCACTGAATTATATGTCGGACGAGCTCAACAAGAGCGGGGAATACGAGCGGAACTTTATCGCCAACGTTTCTCACGACTTCCGCTCCCCTCTTACGTCCATGAAAGGATTCGTGGAAGCAATTTTAGACGGAACCATTCCGCCGGAGATGCAGGAGAAATACCTGCGCATCGTCCTGGCAGAAACCGAAAGACTGACCAAGCTGACCAACGGTATTCTTTCTCTTAACCGCATTGACCAGAAGCAAAGCAAACTAAACCTCACCGTCTTTGATATCAACGGGGTAATCCGGGATACCGCGGCAACCTTTGAGGGAATCTGCACACCGCGGCAGATTTCATTTGATCTTGTCCTGACCGGAGAGCAGCTTCTGGTGTCCGCAGATCTGGAAAAAATTCAGCAGGTTCTCTATAATCTGATTGACAATGCCGTAAAATTCAGCAGGGACAGCTCTTCTATCCGGATTGAGACTTCCATCCGCCATGGCAGGGTTCATGTGTCAGTCAGAGATCGCGGATGCGGTATCCCTGCCGCGTCTCTGAATAAAATCTGGGAACGCTTCTACAAGACGGATGCCTCCAGGGGCAGAGAAAGAAAAGGAAACGGACTTGGTCTTGCGATCGTAAAAGAAATCATCAATATGCACAACCAGAATATTACGGTTGTCAGCACAGAAGGGGTTGGCACGGAATTTGATTTTACTCTGGAGCATGCGGATGATCTGCGGACGGTTGCGCAATAGCCCCTTGCCCCACAGAGATCTCACAAAGGCACGCTTATTTATGCCCAGCCGGTGAATTATAATAATTAGTTCCACGGACGGCTGCGCAGCTGTCCGGTTCCCTGCATGTGGTCAAACCCATGCTGCCGGAGCGCCTCATATAAAACGATAGCCACAGAATTCGCAAGATTCAAAGACCGGATGGTCTCCAACATGGGAATGCGGATTGCCGTTGCCTGATTCGCGTAGAGTATGTCTTCTGGAATTCCTGCACTTTCTTTGCCAAACATAATATAGCAGTTATCTTCAAAATGTACGTCCGTGTACATCTGAGGCGCCTTGGTTGTCGCGTAATAGATTTTTGTATTCTGCGGAATTTTTTCCGTAAAATCCTGATAGTCTATATATCTGTGCAGATCCAGGCTGCTCCAGTAATCCATTCCTGCACGCTTGATATATCGATCCGTCAGATGAAACCCCAGCGGCTCAATCAGATGCAGGCTGGCGCCCGCAGCTACGCAGGTTCTCCCGATATTTCCTGTATTGGATGGAATCTCCGGTTCATGAAGAACAATATTAAAATGTGCCATCGTCAGCTGAATTTCCTTTCCATCGCCCGGTAGAGCTCGTCTGCCTGCGGTCTGTCCAGATACCGGATCTCTTCTCCGTTATGAAGAATCCTGTCATTCCCGCCAGTCGTCCGGCCAATCACGGCGGCGTGTATCCCGCCCTGTTCCAGGGCGTCGACAAGCTTCTGTCCGTTGTCTGTAATCATCAGCATGGATCCGCTGGACATGATCTGATAGGGATTGACATCAAAAAACTCGCAGATTTCCACCGTCTCCTGACGAATCGGAATTTTTCGAAGATCCGCATCAATTCCGACTTCTCCGGCCTCTCCCACCTCCCAGAGGGCTCCGAAAACGCCTCCCTCTGAGAGGTCGTGCATTGCAGCAACGCCAGACTTTGCGGCGACTGCGGCCTCCGAACGGATAGAAAGATAATCTATATATTTTGCCGCTTTGTCAAGAAACGGCTGTGCGTATCTGGCCGATAACTCTTCCCGGTGTTCCGTTGCAAGAATCGCTGTTCCTTCCAGCCCGACCCATTTGGTCACAATCACATCCATATCCGGCTGCGCCCCTGCTGCTGTGACAAATAATTCCCTGTCAGCTTCTCCCACTGCCTGAACAATCAGTTGCGGAGAGGTCACTGTCCGAAGAACTTCCGTGTGTCCTCCGAGAACCGGAATCTGCTCTTTCTCACTTACACGGGATACTGCCGAAATCCATGCACGCAGATCATTTTCGCTTGCAGATGTCGGGAGCAGAAGCGTCATCGTAATTCCCAATGGTTTTGCCCCACTGCATGCAAGATTATTCAATGCCGCATAAACGCCGGCTTCCGGAAACGTGTCAAATGCACGGCAGGCTTCCGCAGTAACGATCTGCTTTCCCGCAGAAGCATCCACTGCACCGAAATCTATTCCCACTCCCGGTGCCCGGACCGCAGAATTATGAAGTTGTCGGAGAACCGAGCGCTTTAATATCGACTCGGATAATTTTCCTGCTTTCATACTGTTATTTTCTATTCGCTTTCTTTGGACGATTGTGTTTTTTTCGTGGATGTATTTGTTGAAGATGTTGTTTCTTTCTTGGTATCCTGTTTTTTGGAATCTTCCTTCTTTGTATCTTCCTTTTTATTATTTTCATCCTTTTTGGAGGAATCCTCTTTCTTGTTCGTATCGCTCTTGTCTGCGTCCTCCTTTTTATCGGTATCGTCCTTCTTTTCTTC
>CACVSR010000076.1 GCA_902756775.1 uncultured Lachnospiraceae bacterium
TTCCGTACCTTCTTGTCAATATCACACAGGATATTGGCTCCAATCTTCTTACATTAAGCGGTCTGTCCCTATTGGGACTGTCTTCTCAGCCGCCTGTTCCGGAATGGGGCTTTATGCTCAGTGAAGGGAGAAAATTTATACAGTCTGCCCCATGGCTGATTTTCTGGCCCGGCATGGTGATTGTTATCCATGTCATTGTTTTCAATCTTTTGGGCGACAGCCTTAGAGATATATTAGATCCTCGTTTTGAAAAGCCAAAAAAGAAAGGTAGGAGATTTAAAAAATGGCTCGAAACATATTAATTGCATTTACCTGTGCTGCTGTTATGGCATGTACTCTTTTCGCCGGGTGCGGATCTTCTTCAGCAGGAAATTCCCAGGATTTATCCGTTTCACAGAACTCTGCTTCTGTTTCGGCTTCTTCCATATCGAAAGAAACCGAAACCCCTGCTGCTTCCGGAACCGGTGACAGCGCTTCCACAGCAGGAGAGAAACATCTGAACGCGGCGCTTTACTGGTTTGGAACCAGTCTGGATCCCGCGACAGAATATGACGGGTGGACAACCTGCCGTGCAGGAATTACGGAGACTCTGGTTACTGTCGACAAGAATTATGAGCTTCAGCCTCTTCTTGCAGACAGCTGGAAACAGACGGATGATACGACCTGGGTGTTTCACATCCGTGACGGTGTGACCTTCCAGGACGGGACGCCGGTGGATGCTGCCGCCTGCAAGGCATCTCTGGAGCGGGCTATGCAGGTTCAGGAACGCGCAGTAACCGCAGCCAAAATAGACACCATTGAGGCAGACGGACAGAATCTGACCATTAAGACCACGGAACCCTTCGGTGCTTTTCTGGCCAATTTGTCAGAGCCTCTCTACTCCATCATTAAAGTAGGCGATGATCAGGATTACGCAGATAAGCCAATCGGAACAGGACCGTTTATGGTGACGGATTTTACGGTGAATGAAAAAATTGACGAAGTGAAATACGACGGGTACTGGAACGGAGCTTCCGATATTGATTCTATTACGATAACCTGCATTGAAGATGACAGCACCAGGGGACTGGCCCTGCAGTCGGGCGAGCAGGATATTGTGCAGAGAGTTGCTTCTACCGACATTGACACCTTTGCAAATGACAGTGATTATCAGGCTCTGAATACGACTGGCGCGCGAATCCGCCTGCTGCTTCTGAACCAGTCAAATGAAGCTCTGAAGGACGCAAATGTCAGGAAAGCTCTTGCGGATTGCATTGATTATGATTCGCTTGTAAGTATTCTGGGGTCGGGAGTTACTGTGGCAGGTGCTCCGTACCCGGCATCCGCGCCCTATGGATATGACGATTTGGACAAACAGACCTATAAGCCGGATGAGGCGAAGAGTCTGCTGGAACAGGCCGGATACAAGGACAGTGACGGAGACGGAATTGTTGATAAAGACGGCAAAAATCTTTCCCTGAAGATCACTTATTCTATGGGGGATTATACAACGATGCTTGAGGCGGTGCAGTCTATGGCAAAAGAAGCGGGAATTGATATCCAGCTGAATCTTGCAGATGATATTACAGAATCTGAGAAAAATAAGGATTATGATATTCTTTGTACAAACTGGCAGTGCCTTTCCACCGGCGACCCGCAGTGGTTCCTGGATCAGCTTTACAAAACTGACGGGTCGGATAATTCCATGAATTACAGCAACACAGATCTGGATCAGATTATTTCTGAACTGTCTAATACGTTTGACACCGATGGGCGGCAAAAACTGACGATTGACGCAGAAAAAATTCTTCTCCAGGATACCGCGAGCATCTGGCTGGTCGGTGAAAAAAATTACGTTGTGGCAAACAGCAAGGTACAGAATATAACACCTTATCCGATTGATTATTATTTTATTGATAACAAAATGTCGATAGACTGACGTTCTTTTGACGGAGGACTCACTCCGAAGGGAAGAGCATTCTCCCTGCATGCATTTTATCGTGCAGGGAGATTCTTTTTCCGGACAGCAGTCTGTTATGGCGATACAATGGGGAGGAGTTTATGACTATTCTGGAACTGAAACATATTTCCCTTACTTATGACGGCATCAGAAATATTCTTGACGACATTTCATTCTCTGTACAGTCCGGAGAAATCATCGGAATTGTCGGAGAGAGCGGAAGCGGAAAATCAACGTTGCTTCATGTGATTCTTGGCCTGATTCCGGATGGATCCGTTACAAAAGGGGAATGTTTTCTGTTCGGACGCAGCGCTTCAGAACGGAAGCGCAGAGAATTAAAAAAGCTGCGCGGAGAAGAGGTCGCCATGATCTTTCAGGACACCGGGCGTTATATGAATCCTATTTCGCGGGTCGGAGCACAGTACAAAGAATATCTGACAGCCCACGGGTACAGAGGCAGGAAAAAATGTATTGAAAAGGAAAAGGAGATGCTAAGCCGTGTTCATCTGAAAGACACAGAAAGAATTCTGCATGCGTATCCTTTTGAATTATCCGGGGGTATGCGTCAGAGGGTAGGTATTGCCATGGCTATGAGCCTGAAGCCGAAACTTCTGCTGGCCGATGAGCCCACCAGCGCGCTGGATGTTACGATGCAGGCTCAGGTAGTATATGAAATGATGGAGCTGCGCAGAAAATACGGAACCTCTATCATTCTTGTGACACATAATATCGGCGTCGCAGCGTGTATGTCAGATAAGCTGGGTATTATGCAGAACGGAAAGCTTGTGGAGTGGGGGAATACAGGGGATATTATTTCCTGTCCTCAGACAGAGTATACCCGTACACTTCTTGATTCTGTGATTGAAATTGATGATGAAAGGATGACAGGAAAAAATGAGTGATGCGCTGCTGGAAGTGAGTCATCTGTCCAAAAGCTTTGAATCCGGAAATCTTGAAAAAGGGATGATTCCGGCTGTTCGTGATGTGAGTTTTCAGATAAACCGCGGGGAATGCCTTGGAATTGTCGGAGAGAGCGGGTGCGGGAAAAGTACCCTGGCCAGGCTGATTACTCTTTTAACACCGGCCGACAGTGGGAAAATTCGCCTGAACGGGTCGGAATATATGCACAGCAAAGACAAGGGCAGAGAGATATACCGGCAGATTCAAATGGTTTTTCAGGATCCATTTTCCGTGTTTAGTCCCCGAATGCAGATAGGAACATTTCTTGAAGACGGGCTGGTTTATTATCAGCTGCTGACGCGCAGAAAGGCGGCGGAAGAAGCTGTAAAACTGATGCGGATGGTTGAACTCCCGGAGGAACTGTTAAACCGTTTTCCGCACCAGCTCAGCGGAGGCCAGCTGCAGAGGGTGGTAATCGCAAGGGCTATCTCCATTCATCCGTCTCTGATCATCCTGGATGAAGCGACGAGCGCCCTGGATGTTTCTGTTCAGAAACAGATCCTGGAGCTTCTGGTACGTCTGAAAAAAGAACAGAAGCTGACCTATCTGTTTATCGGGCACGATCTGGCTGTGGTTCGGAGTATTTCGGACAGAATTCAAATTATGTATGCGGGCTCGGTTGTAGAAGAACTTCGGTCAGAAAATCTGAAACAGGCTGTTCATCCCTATTCCAGAGAGCTTTTGGATTCTATTTTCTCAGTTCGTGACCGGCATACCGAAAGAATTCAAGTAAAAACATTAAGTCTGGCAGATGCGGGTTATGAGGCTTGCGGATGCCAGTACCGCAGGAGATGCCCCTGTGCCATGTCGGTCTGCGCGGAAAAAGTTCCCGAGCTGACAAAAGCCGGGCAGGAGCCTGGACATACCGCGGCTTGTTTTTTAGTTTCCCGCTAAAGATGCCTGCATTTTCACATTTTTCCATCTGTGATTATCGTTGACGCTTCTCACGAACCTGTCTTATAATATCTCTGAATGTGAAAACACAGGAGATTATGATTTATGATATACAGTATGACAGGTTTCGGCCGTTCGGAGCTGCAGAATGAGAGGCATAAATTTACTGTTGAGGCGAAGTCCGTTAATCACAGATATCTTGAGCCTTCTATTCGCTGCCCCAGGCGGCTTTCTTCTTTTGAAAACAATATCCGAAATATCGTAAAAGAGTATGCGTGCAGAGGGAAAATAGATATTTCTGTTTCCTTCGAGGATTATACCTGCTCCAATCTTCACCTGAAGTATAATGAGGAGCTTGCGTCCCGCTATGCAGAGTATGCCGCTGAAATAGAAAAAAAGTTTCTTCTCCCCAATGATCTGACAGTTTCCAAACTGATGGCCTGTCCGGAGGTTCTTACGATGGAAGAAGAATCTACGGATGATACGGAGCTGTGGGAAGAGCTGGAGAAAACACTCAGAGCTGCTCTGGAAAAATTCCGTCAGTCCAGAAATACAGAGGGAGTGCATTTGCAGCAGGATCTTCTTGGAAAACTTGATGGTATGGAAGAAAATCTGAATCTGCTGATCCGTCGTGCTCCCGGTATTCTGGATGATTATAAGGCAAGGCTCCGGGAGAAAACAAAGGAACTTCTGGAAGATGCGCAGATGGATGAAAGCCGGATCGCCGCGGAGGTCATTCTGTTTGCGGATAAAATCTGTACGGATGAAGAAACGGTTCGTCTTCAGAGCCACATCAACAATATGCGTTCCGAACTGAAGCGGGGCGGCGCAGTCGGAAGGAAGCTGGATTTTCTGGCGCAGGAAATGAACCGGGAGGCCAATACCATTCTTTCAAAATCCAACGATAAGGATACTACAGAACTTGCCGTAGAGCTGAAAACCGAGATAGAGAAAATCAGAGAACAGATTCAGAATATCGAGTAAAACAGGTAGATCATTATGCTGTTGAATATAGGATTCGGGAATTCCGTGAATACGGATAAAATTTTTGCTGTGGTCAGTCCTGTGGCAGCCCCTGTCAAGCGGCTGGTGACACAGGCCAGACAGAGCGGTACCGTCATAGACGCGACGCAGGGCCGGAAAACAAAAGCTGTTCTTGTGCTGTGCGACGGATGGATTGTTCTTTCCGCCCTGCAGCCGGAAACGCTGACGCACCGGTTTAACCAGCCGTGTGCAGCCATTGATGCGGCAGAAGAGGCAGAATAAGTTTTTCTATCCGATGTGGGGGTCTGCCATAATATAAAAAGCTGCCGTTGTCAGGCAGGACTTTTATTTGACGCGCTTTGTGCCAGCGTGTATAATCTTTTACTATTGTACGAAGATACCGGTGTCACAAGACTTTTATAACAGGAGACGGCGCATGAAACAGGGATTGCTGATTATTCTTTCCGGATTTTCCGGTTCCGGCAAGGGAACAATAATGAAGCGGCTTCTGGAGAAGTATGATAACTATGCTCTTTCTGTGTCTGCAACGACCAGAAGGCCCCGTCCGGGCGAAAGAGAAGGGGTGGATTACTTCTATAAAACAGAAGAAGAATTCAGGAAGATGATAGCTGAGGATGCATTTCTGGAATATGCCTGCTATGTAGAACATTCCTACGGGACGCCGGCAGCCTATGTGGACGAACAGCTTAACAGTGGAAAAGATGTGATTCTGGAGATTGAAATTCAGGGAGCACTGAAAGTAAAAGAGAAACGTCCGGACACGCTGCTTGTTTTCGTTACGCCGCCTAGTGCGCAGGAACTGGAGCGCCGGCTGGTCGGCCGCGGCACAGAGACCAGGGAAGTTATCCGTTCCCGTATGAAGCGTGCGCAGGAAGAAGCTAAGGCAATTCCGGACTATGATTATCTTCTTGTCAATGATGATCTGGAGGAAACAACGGATCGCCTTCACAGCCTGATTCAATCGCAGCATATGCTTGTCGCCAGACAGTCGGCGTTTATCCGGGAATTCAGCCGTGGGCTGGAAAAACTGGATGATGCGCGGCAGCAGAAGGTACAATGATTCAAAACCTTGTACTGCAGGGTTTATAAAAGTTTTTTGCCAACATCAGCGCCGACGAAGCCGGCATGGTTTACAGGATTCGGAAAACAACAGTTTTCCGGAAAGAGAGGAGTACAGTTATGATTCATCCGTCCTATGTGGAAATGATTGACAGAATTAACGGGGACAACGGCGACAGAGAGGAAGCGCCTCTTGTTACCAGCCGTTATTCCATTGTGCTGGCCACTGCCAAACGCGCGCGTCAGCTGATTGCCGGTGCGGAGCCCTATGTGAATCAGTTTGACAGAAGCGGCAAGGAGAGAAAACCTCTTTCTATTGCTGTGGAAGAGCTGTATGAAGGAAAAGTGCATATTCTTCCCCGCGAGACAGAAGAGGAAGAGTCTCACGAAGATCTGGAGTGATGAAGATTTTATTTGTGTCGCTTGGATGCGACAAAAATCTGGTGGATTCGGAGCATATGCTGGGAAAACTGGCCGGCAGAGGCTTTTCCATGACGGACGACGAGGCGGAGGCGGATGTTATTATCATCAATACCTGCTGCTTTATTGATTCGGCCAAAGAAGAGAGCATTCAGACTATTCTGGATCTGGCCCGCATGAAGCAGGACGGCGTCTGTAAGGCGTTGATTGTCACCGGCTGTATGGCAGAGCGCTACAAGGAAGAAGTTCTGAAGGAAATTCCGGAGGTAGACGCCATTGTCGGAACCAGCAGCTATGATAAAATTGAAGAGGCGATAAATTCCGCGTGTTCCGGAGAAAAGACAGCTCTTTTTGATGATTTGAACCGGATGCCGAAAGGTGAACATAAAAGAATTATGACAACCGGAGGCTGTTATGAATACCTGAAGATCGCTGAGGGCTGCGATAAACATTGTACTTATTGCGTAATACCTTCATTACGAGGCGCCTACCGGAGCGTGCCGATGGAAGATCTTCTGGATGAGGCACGTTCGCTTGCCGAAGACGGTGTCCGGGAGCTGATTCTGGTTGCTCAGGAGACCACCTGCTACGGGATAGATCTTTACGGAGAAAAGTCCCTGCACCTGCTGCTGAAAAAACTCTGCGGGATTTCAGGAATCCGCTGGATTCGTATTTTATACTGCTATCCGGAGGAAATTTACCCGGAACTGGTCAAGACAATAAAAGAGGAACCGAAGATCTGTCATTATCTGGATCTTCCGATTCAGCACGCCAGTGACAGAATCCTGAAAAGAATGGGGAGAAAGACTTCCAGAGGCGATCTGGAGAGGATTATCGGCAATCTTCGGATGGAAATACCGGATATTGCTCTTCGCACAACGCTGATTACTGGCTTTCCGGGTGAGACATCCGCCGACCATATTGAATTGATGGATTTTGTCAGTCGCATGCGATTTGACCGTCTGGGAGTGTTTACCTACTCCAGAGAGGAGGGAACACCGGCGGCATTGATGGACGGGCAGGTGGACAGCGAGACCATGCAGAACCGCAGGGATGAGCTTCTTACCCTTCAGCAGAACATCTCGAAGGAACGCGGGAAGTCCTTCCGGGGAAGGGTACTGGAAGTGCAGATTGAGGGTGAGATACCGGAGGATCACACCTTTGTGGGCCGCACCTATGCGGACGCGCCAAATGTGGACGGCTATTTTTTCGTACACAGTGAAGAAACTCTCCATACCGGAGATTTTGTCTCTGCCAGAGCAACCGGTTCCATGGAGTATGACCTGATCGGAGAATATACAGGAGAAGTGCTATGAATCTTCCAAATAAACTGACCTGCCTGCGGATGGTTATGATCCCGTTTCTTGTACTGTTCATGTACCTTCCGTTCCCCGCAGCCAGGTACATTGCACTGGTTATTTTTATCGCGGCCAGTCTGACCGATACTGCCGACGGCTATATTGCCCGAAGAGATCATCTGATCACGGATTTTGGAAAGTTTATGGATCCGCTGGCGGACAAGCTGCTGGTATGCGCAGCCATGATCTGTCTGGTACGAACCGGAGAACTGCCGGCATGGGTCGTTATCATCATTATTTCCAGGGAATTTATTATCAGCGGTTTCCGGCTGATTGCTGCCGATAATGGCATAGTCATTGCCGCAAGCATGTGGGGAAAGGCGAAGACTGTCACGCAGATGGCGATGATTATTGTCATACTGCTGAACATTTCCGCCCTGCATGGACTGGAGGTTATTCTGATTGCCGCGGCCACAGTATTAACTGTAGTGTCGCTGGCGGATTATATCGCAAAGAACCGCAGGGTTCTTTCAAGCAAGAAGTAAGATGAGAGAAGAAGAACAGCTGATTGAACTGCTGAGGGAAAGAAACTGGACAGTCACAACGGTGGAGTCCTGCACAGGCGGAGCTATTTCCGCCCGGATTGTAGATGTTCCGGGGGCTTCGGATGTACTGCGGGAGGCTTTTGTCACATACTGCGACGATGCGAAGCACAGTCTGGCAGGAGTCAGTCTGAAGACATTAAAGGAATACACGGCAGTCAGCAGTCAGACCGCGGAGGAAATGGCGCTTGGAGGCGCTAAAAGAGCCGGGGCAGACGTGGCGCTTTCCTCCACAGGCATTGCCGGTCCAGGAGGAACGGAAAGGTTCCCGGCCGGTCTGGTATATATTGCGTGCGCTATACATGGCGCGGCAGTCACCAGAAAATTCCTTTTTCCCGGAGACAGAAATGAAGTCCGCCGTCAGGCGGTGCGGGAGGCGCTGAAGCTTGGCGTCGCTATG
>CACVSR010000077.1 GCA_902756775.1 uncultured Lachnospiraceae bacterium
ACCCTGCGGGAAAAACAGAAAAAAGGCTCCCTTCCGGGCGTTCTGGACCGGACAAAAACGGCAATGGGAGCCAGAATGCTGCGCAGTATGATTGAACAGCCGCTGATCCAGCCGACAGCGATTGAGGACAGGCTGACAGCCGTGGAGGAACTGACGGAGGCTCCGATGAATCGGGACGAAATCCGGGAATACCTGCAGCCGGTCTACGACCTGGAACGTCTGGCCAGCCGGATTACCTACCAGTCCGCCAACCCCAGAGATTTGATGGCATTTAAGACGTCGCTCCAGATGCTGCCGTTTATCCGGCAGCTGCTCTCGGATTTTCAGGGAACCCTTCTGAAGAATATCCGAGAGGACATGGATCCGCTGGAGGATCTGTATCAGCTGGTGGAAGATTCCATCCAGGAGGATCCGCCACTGGCGATGAAGGAGGGCGGGATCATCCGGGACGGCTACAATGAGATGGTGGACCAGTACCGGGCCGCCCGGAAAAACGGAAAACAGTGGCTGTCTGATCTGGAGCAGGAGGAGCGTGAGAAAACAGGAATCCGTACGCTCCGGGTCAAGTATAACAAGGTTTTCGGCTATTGCATTGAGGTGACCAATTCTTTTAAGGATCAGGTTCCGGATTACTACACAAGAAGGCAGACATTGGCAGGCGCGGAGAGGTACACTACGGACAGGCTGAAGGAGATTGAACAGTCCATTCTGGGAGCGGAGGAACATCTTTACGGTCTGGAGTATCAGCTGTTCAGCGAGGTACGCGACAAAATAGCAGAAAACGTCGCGAGAATCCAGAAAACCGCACAGGCGGTTGCGGCGCTGGACGTTTTCTGCTCTCTGTCCTACGTGGCGGAGCATAACCGCTATGTCCGACCCCGGTTGAACAGCAAGGGAAGGATTGACATTAAAGAGGGACGTCACCCGGTTGTCGAGCAGATGATGAAGAATGATATGTTCATCTCCAACAACACCTATCTGGATCAGAGGGACAAGCGTGTGGCCATTATCACCGGCCCGAATATGGCCGGAAAATCTACCTATATGCGGCAGACAGCTCTGATTGTTCTCATGGCGCAGATCGGTTCCTTTGTTCCCGCCGAATCGGCGGATATCGGCATTGTGGACCGGATTTTCACCAGAGTGGGAGCATCGGATGATCTGGCCAGCGGGCAGAGTACCTTTATGGTGGAAATGACGGAGGTTGCCAATATCCTCCGGAACGCCACATCGAACAGTCTGCTGATTCTTGATGAGATCGGCAGAGGAACCAGCACATTTGACGGGCTGGCCATTGCCTGGGCGGTCATTGAATATGTGTCTGATCCGAAGAAGCTCGGCGCAAAGACCCTTTTCGCCACCCATTACCACGAGCTTACCGAGCTGGAAGGCAAGCTTCCCGGCGTGAACAATTACTGTATTGCGGTCAAAGAAAAGGGAGATGGCATTGTATTCCTCCGCAAGATCGTCCGGGGAGGGGCAGACAAGAGCTACGGCATTCAGGTGGCGCGGCTGGCAGGTGTTCCGGAGCCGGTGCTGCAGCGGGCGGATGAGCTGGTAAAACAGCTATCCGATGCTGACATCACAGCTGCCGTAAAGAACCTGACGGACAAAAAAGTAAGGAAAGAAAAGAAAAAACTGTATGATACGGTAGATATGCAGCAGATGAGCCTGTTTGACGCCAATGACAATGAAAAAATCATCAATGAACTGAAGGAGCTGGATATATCCTCCATGACGCCCCTGCAGGCTCTGAATATGCTGAACCATCTGCAGAGTGAGGTGAGAAACCGCTGGTGATAGAATTACTGGATAAAACAACCATTGACAAAATTGCCGCCGGAGAGGTGGTGGAACGACCGGCTTCCGTGGTCAAGGAGCTTACGGAGAACGCGATTGACGCGTCCTCTACTGCCATTACCATCGAAATCAAGGACGGAGGAAACAGCTTTATCAGGATCACGGACAACGGCGGAGGAATTCCGGCGGATCAGGTCCGGAAAGCCTTTATGAGGCACGCCACCAGCAAAATCCGAACGGTGGACGATCTGGTGCAGATTGCCACACTTGGATTTCGCGGCGAAGCTCTCTCCAGCATATCCGCCGTTGCGCGTGTGGAGTGCATTACCAAGACGCCGGAGGCCCTGACGGGTGTGCGGTACCGGGTTGAGGGCGGAAAAGAAATCGAATTTGAGGAGATCGGATCGCCTTCGGGCACTACCATGATTGTCCGGAATCTTTTCTTTAACACGCCTGCGCGGGCTAAATTTTTGAAATCCGGAATGACAGAGGGAAACCATGTCGCCCATGTGGTGGAAGAACTGGCGCTGTCCCATCCGGAGATTTCTTTCAAATTTCTTTCCAACGGCCAGAGCCGGCTGTATACCAGCGGAAACGGGAACCTGAAGGAAATTGTGTATCAGATCTTCGGAAGAGATCTGACACGGGAGCTGATTCCGGTGGATCAGACCACAGAGCTGATGTCTATTCACGGGTTTATCGGCAATCCGGGCGTGGCAAGAGCAAACCGGAATTTTGAAAACTATTTTGTAAACGGACGTTTTGTAAAGGACAGGATTCTGGGAAAGGCCATTGAGGACGCGTATCACGGGTTTCTGATGCAGCACAGGTTTCCGTTTACGCTCCTTTACATCCGGATAGACGGGACAAAGGTAGACGTGAACGTGCATCCGTCCAAAATGGAGGTGCGTTTTTCTTCTCAGGAAGGAATCTATCATACCCTCTGCCTGGCGCTGCAGAACGCGCTGATGCAGAGGGAACGAATCCCACAGGTACCGCTGAAGGAGGAGAAGCGGACTGCTGAGAAAGCACCGGATTCTGAGAAAAAAAAGATTCCGGAGCCGGAGCCCTTTGAGCAGGTTCGCAGGAGACATCTGGCAGCTGCTGCCGTAAAAGACGAGAGGAAAAACTATCAGGGAAATCCGGAGGCAGCAAAACTTCCGGAGGCAGAAGGGGAGACAGACAGCTTCGGCGGGTACCCACCCGGCCATCTCTCTATTGTTTCACAGAATCCCTTGAACCCTCAGAAACAGACAGAAAGAAATCCGGGAGATTCTGACTTGTGTGCGCAGGCAGAAAGGAAACCGGGAGAATCTGTGGAAGCCGGATCACAGAGTGGAAAATCCGCCTTAACAGGAAAACTCACCCCGGAGGAAATTCTACGCTACGGGAGACGGAATCCGGCAGGATATCAGAAGGGCGGCTTTTCTTCGGTAAGTTCCGGAACGGCACCGTACCGCACAGCAGCTGATACGGCAACGCCCCGCACTGTGCCCGGAACGGTGGGAAAACAGCTGAGTCTGTTTCAGGAGGACAAAGTCCTGTCCGAGCAGTCCAGAAAGATGTACCGCCTGATCGGGCAGGTGTTTGACACCTACTGGCTCTTTGAGTACAAGGATGCCCTGTATATCATGGATCAGCATGCTGCTCATGAAAAGGTCATGTATGAGCGGATGATGAAAAACTTCAGAGAGAAAAAGATCCAGTCGCAAATGCTGTTTCCGGCTATTGTTCTGGATCTGAGCGCAGCAGAGGCGGATCTGCTCCGGAATCATCTGGATGCCTTTGCGGAGCTTGGATTTGAGGCAGAGCCTTTCGGGGGAAATACCTTCAAAATTTCCGCGGTCCCCGCGAACCTGTATTCCGTCGCGTCCGTAGATCTTTTCACGGAAATTCTGGGACAGCTGGGAGAGGTGGGGGACATATCCTCCAGCCTGATTCCGGAGAGGCTGGCATCCATGTCCTGCAAAGCTGCCGTGAAAGGCGACCACAGGCTCTCTGTTCAGGAGGCTGACGCTCTTCTGGATGAACTACTGACACTGGAAAACCCATACAACTGTCCGCATGGAAGGCCGACGATCATATCCATCAGCCGGTATGAGATGGATAAAAAATTCAAACGGATTGTCTGAGAGAAAATGAACGATAAAGGAAAAAAACAGCCGCTGCTGGTGCTTGCGGGACCGACCGCGGTCGGAAAGACAGAACTGTCGTTGCGACTGGCGGAGGAATTAAACGGAGCAGTGATCTCCGCGGACTCCATGCAGGTCTACCGGCAAATGGATATCGGTTCCGCTAAAATTATGCCGGAAGAAAGAAGAGGCATCCCGCATTATCTGATCGATGTTCTGGATCCGGAAGAGGATTTTAATGTATTTCGTTTTCAGCAGATGGCCGGGGAGGCCATAGCAGAAATACATGAAAAAGGAATGCTCCCCATTCTGACGGGGGGAACCGGTTTTTATATTCAGGCTGTTCTGAAAAATATCGATTTTACGGAAAACGAGGGTCATCAGGAAATACGTGCACAGATGGAGGCGCTTGCGCAGGCGCAGGGGCCGGAGGCAGTCTACCGGGAGCTGCAGAAGCTGGATCCGGAGGCTGCCGCGGACATTCATCCTCATAACGTGAAGCGTGTGATCCGGGCGATTGAATATTACCAAATGACCGGGAAGCCGATCTCGGCGCATAACAGGGAACAAAGAGCAAGGAGATCCGCGTATCACTCCGCCCTTTTTGTCATTACCGATGAACGACAGCGGCTTTATGAAAACATCAACCGCCGCGTAGACCTTATGATGGAAAACGGCCTTGTCGAAGAGGTCCGGCGCCTGGTCGGCCGCGGACTTACCGAGGACAATATATCTATGAAAGGCATCGGCTACCGTGAACTTTTTCCGTACTTTCGCGGGGAGATCTCCCTGGAACAGGCGGTTGAGGAGATTAAAAAGGATACCAGACATTTTGCCAAGCGGCAGATTACCTGGTTTAAGAGAGAAGAGGACGCCATCTGGGTAAATAAGAGAGATTTCGGATACGATGAGGAGAAAATTCTTGCTTATCTGCTGAAGACATGGAAAGAGCTTCCGGAGGACTGATGCGGAATTGCCATGCTTTATATGGTTCCGCGCTTATACTGTCTGTCATATCCGGAGCGAAAATTTTTGACCCGAAGGCAGGCCTGTAAGCTTCTGCTCCGAAACTGGATTTATATATTAAGAAGAGGCACACGATAATGAATGAAAGATCAGAAGAAATGTTGAACATGTATCAAAGTCTTGGAATTTCCGGAGACGTGGTTTCCTTCGGGGAGGCTGTTGCCAGGGAACTTGCGCCACGTTTTTCGGAAATCGACCGGGTTGCGGAATTCAACCAGCTTAAAGTAATCCGCGGGATGCAGCAGAACCGTGTCAGCGAGGCGTGCCTGTATCCTTCTACCGGCTACGGCTATAACGATCTGGGCAGAGATACGCTGGAGAAAGTTTATGCTACGGTTTTCGGTACGGAGGACGCACTGGTGCGGCCGCTGATTGCCTGCGGGACACACGCGCTTGGAACAGCGCTCGCAGGGAATCTGCGTCCCGGAGATGAGCTCCTCTCCCCGGTCGGTAAACCGTATGATACCCTGGAGGAAGTGATCGGAATCCGGCCTTCACGCGGATCCCTGGCAGAGTATGGAATCAGCTACAACCAGGTGGATCTGCTTCCGGGAAGTAAATTTGACTATGAGGGCATCCGGGAGGCACTGAGCCATGAAAATCTGAAACTGGTGACGATCCAGCGGTCAAAGGGGTATCAGACCAGGAAAACCTTCTCCGTGCAGGAAATCGGAGAGCTGATCCGTTTTATTAAAGGAATCCGTCCGGATGTGATCTGTATGGTGGACAACTGCTACGGGGAATTTGTGGAAACAAAAGAGCCCTCCGAGGCAGGCGCGGATCTAATGGTCGGATCCCTGATCAAAAATCCGGGCGGCGGACTGGCACCTATCGGCGGATATATTGCCGGGAAAAGGGAATACGTAGAAAATGCCGCTTACCGGCTGACAACTCCTGGGCTGGGAAAGGAAGTCGGTCCCTCGCTTGGCGTAAATCCAGCTTTCTACCAGGGATTTTTCCTCGCTCCGACGGTAACAGCTTCTGCCCTGAAAGGGGCGGTTTTCGCCGCCAGCCTGTACGAAAAGCTTGGTTTTCATGTGGTTCCTTCCGGCTCGGAGGATCGCCATGATATTATCCAGGCCATTACCTTCGGAAAACCGGAGGGCGTCATCGCGTTCTGTCAGGGAATCCAGGCAGCGGCTCCGGTAGACAGTTACGTGAAGCCGGAACCCTGGCCGATGCCCGGTTACGATTCCGATGTCATCATGGCGGCAGGTGCCTTTGTGCAGGGATCGTCCATTGAACTTTCCGCCGACGGGCCGATCAAGCCTCCGTATGCGGTATATTTCCAGGGAGGACTGACGTGGCCCAGCGCGAAGCTTGGAATCCTGATGAGCCTGCAGAAACTGAAGGAAGCAGGGATGGTCTCTCTGGGGGAGGTATCTTGAACAGAGTCATAATCATCGGTGCGGGAGCTTCCGGGCTAATGGCCGCGATCTGCGCGGCGAGGGAACATGCTTCCGTCACTATTCTGGAGCACAACGACAGACCCGGAAGAAAGCTGCTTGCTTCCGGTAACGGAAAATGCAATCTGACAAACCTCCGGGCAGAGATCGGAAACTATCACACAGATAACCCGGAATTGATCCGCAGATGCCTGAGCCAGTTTCCGGTTTCGGAAACCCTGCACTTCTTCCGGGAGCTGGGGCTGCAATTCCGTGACCGTGACGGATGGATCTATCCGGCATCCGACCAGTCGGTTTCTGTTCTTCAGGTCCTTCTGATGGAGGCGCAGCATCTTCACGTGAAGATCAAGACACAGGAGGAGGTAACCGGGATTCATAAGGAAGCGGACGGGAGTTTTCTGGTTCGTACCGCCACATGGAATTACCCGGCGGACAAGGTGATTCTCTCCTGCGGAAGTCCGGCCTCTGCCGTCCGGGGATCCTCCGATACGGCGCAGAGAATCGGTCAGTCCCTGGGACTTCAGACGGTGCCTTTTCTTCCATCCCTGGTTCCGCTGAAAATCCGGGAGCCGTTTTCATCGAGATGGGGCGGATGCCGGGTTCACGCTGGCATTTCTCTTCTGGTTGATGGGAAGGAGGTTTCATGTGATTGTGGAGAAATTCAGCTGACGGAATCAGGAATATCCGGAATCCCGGTCTTTCAGGTCAGCCATGACGCGGTTCTTGGACTTGCGGAGAAGAAAAAAACGGAGGCAATTTTGAATTTCTGGCCGGACGGCGGTACTGGCGGGTTTTTTGCCATTCTGCGAGAAGCGAGAACCAACAGCCCCTGGAAAACAGAGGAACAGCTTCTGGCCGGTCTGCTGCCGGACAGACTGATTCCTGTTCTTACCGGAATCTGCAGAAAAAACGGCGGCAGTTCTTCAGATCTTCTTCAACGTCTGGCAAGCCTTGTCTGCCACTTTCCTGTAACAATTGCGGGTTCCGCGGGAATTCGCCAGGCTCAGGTGTGTTCCGGGGGAATCTCGACAAAGGAGCTGACGGAAGAACTCATGTGCAGACGCGTTCCTGGACTCTATGTGACAGGCGAAGCGCTGAACGTCGACGGGTTATGCGGAGGGAACTGTCTCCAGCTCTGTTGGAGTACGGGCTATATTGCCGGCCGCAGCGCGGCAAAAACATCCTGCATTCGTGAGAAAAGCAGCTTTATGATCAATGGAACGTAAATTTTAAGGTTTACAGATTTTTTACATAATGAAACTTGCGAAATTTACCCGTCCTGGGTTATCCTTTTTCTAAGTGATAAGAACATCAGAGAGAAAGGAGTGATTCAGACATGAACAGGGAAACCAGTATTCTCCTTTGGGTACAAAATTATTTCAGAAAAGATCGTTGGACTGCATTCTGGAAAAAGATTACAGCGCTGTGCAATTTCGGATGGTTCTGGATAGCAGTGACACTTTTGTGCCTGTCTCTGCGCCAGACCCGTACACAGGGTGTGCTTGCTGCTGTCGCGCTTGGGATAAGCTCCTTTATCGCAAATGTTATATTGAAGCCGCTGGTACGCAGGCCGCGTCCCTATGACGCGCAGGAGGAACTGATCCCCCTTCTTCCTCCGCAGAAGGATCTGGCCTTTCCGTCCGGCCACACCTGTGCCTCTTTCACCTGTGCGTTTATTTATCTGTGGTTTTTTCCGCTTTACATAGGGATTCCCATGATCATCCTTGCTTCGCTGATAGCATTTTCCCGGATTTATCTGGGCGTTCATTATCCCAGCGATGTTCTGGCCGGAATCCTGATTGCACTGGGAACGGACATGATGGTCGTAAGGCTTATTCCGGCGATGTTCTGGATGATTTTCAAGAAACCGGTATGATTTTCCATATGATTTCAGGATAGTCCGTGGTATAACTAGTTCAGGAGGATGAGAAAATGCTAGTAACGTTAAAGGATATTCTGAAACTGTGTGAGGCTAAAAAATGCGCGACAGGCTCTTTTAACACACCCAATCTGGAAGCAATCATGGCAGTCATCGGTGCGGCGGAAGAGCTGAAAGTACCGGTTGTTATTCAGATGGCAGAGAGCCATGAGGAAATTATGCCGCTGGACATTATCGGACCTATCATGCTGGATCTGGCA
>CACVSR010000078.1 GCA_902756775.1 uncultured Lachnospiraceae bacterium
GAGGAACTTGCGGAACGAGCTGCGCAAGCGTGGGAATGAATGAAGCGGCGTTATCGGGAGTAAACAGAAAGCATTGTTGAACATACGGCGCAGGCAGGGGTCAAAAATGAGAAGGAGATATCGCAGAAACAAAACCTTTTGGAAGAGAGGAACGCTGACGGTAGAAGCATCGGTGGTGGTTCCGGCAGTCTGTGTGATAACAGCGGCGCTTCTCATGCTCTTGTTTTTCGAGCATAACCGCGTGTGGTATCTGTCCGCGTCTGCCGAAGCCGCCGTCTGCGCCAACGGGTATCAGGCGGAAGGAGCCGTCGGGACGGAGGAGGCGGCCAGGCTCCTTGCACAAACCAGGGTGAGGGAGCAGGTGATGCCGGGAACGCGTCCCGCTTTCCGGATTAACTGCGACAGCAGCGGATGTTCGGTATTCGTGGAAGGACAGCGGTTTCCGGTATTGGGAGACTGGTTTCTCTGGGACGTGCAGATGAAAATCAGGAAAAACTATCCGGTCCGGACCCTCCGACAGATTCGGGGAGTCCGCGGCCTTGACAAGGAGCAGACGTATGGAGGAAATACAAACGGAATTCCGCAGGGATCTTCATCATAATTACCTGATTCTGTCCGGAGGAAGGAAGCTGGACAGAATGCATTACGAGATACGCATGATGGAGCTGAACAATATCCCCGGTCTCCTGAAAAGCACTGTCCAGGAGATGGATGGCAGAACCTTGTATTATTATGACATCACATCCAGACAGCCGCTTTCGATCTATCTGGAAACCCATCTGGCGGGCAGAACGTTCCTTCAGCTTCTGCTTCGCTCTCTTCAGCAGGTTATGGAACGTATGTCCGATTATCTGCTGGATTCCCGGAGCCTGTATCTGCAGCCGGAGAAAATATACCTGGATGCCTCCGGGGAGAGCATATGGTTCTGTTTCTTTCCTCCCCTGGAGGAACCGTTTTCCGGCCAGATCAAAGAGCTGGGGGAATATCTTCTCCCGCGGCTGGATCATGAGGATCCGGAGGGAGTAGTTCTGGGATATGCCTTTTACCAGAAGGTTTCTGCCGTTGGAACGGTGCCGGCCGGAACATGGTTTGACAGTCTCCTGAATGAACCGGAAGCAGAAAAAAGGAGAAAGCCGGAGGAGGAAAAATACCGGACAGAGACAGTGGATGAAAAGCCGGAACAACAGGAAACGGAGCCGCATAGTCCTGTACCAGGAGTTCCGGATCTGTTCAGTGCTTTTTTTCGTCCGGAAACAGAACATAAGAAACATTTTTCATGGGAGAACTGGAAAGGCAGGATCCTCTGGATTCTTCCGCCGCTGTCCGCGGCGGCAGCCGGGACTGCTTGCTGGCGGTATCTCAACAGAATTCCGGAAGGCATTGCAGCCGGAGCCTGTGCTGCCTGCCTGTCCGTTCTTATGCTTTACCGGCGGAAGAAGCAGGGAGAGGCGGAAGGAGATCAGGGAAAAACGGAGGGCAGAAAAGCCGTTCCCCTCTTTCCGGAGTTTCCGGAGAACGGCGGTCATGACGAGAGAGAAGCAGAACAATCCCTTTTTCATGACACAGGGGGAAGTCGGGAAGAGGGCAGTGGCCGGCAGCCGGAGGAACAGCCCTATACCGCACAGGAGGAAACTGTTTTTCTGGGATCTCTGCAGATTCCGGATACAGAGCCTTCCCTGCGCGCCAGGCTGGTTCCGGAGCCGGAGGGCACCGGGGCGATAAAAGAGCTGAGGGGGGATTTATATCTTTTGGGGAAAAGTGAGGAAGTGTCGGATATCTGCATACCTTCCCCCGCGGTAAGCCGCCTCCACGCGCGGCTGCTTTGGGACGGAAAAACCTACCGGATTCTGGATTTGAATTCGCGAAACGGTACCTTTCGGAATGAAGCGCTCCTGAATCCCGGCATGGCTTATCCTTTGAGCAGCGGAGATACTTTACGGCTGGCCGACAGAAGCTTTCGGTATGAACAGCAAACTTGACTTTTCAACCCTGTTGCGTATACTGAATTCAGATTTGCGGCGCCTGAGAATCCGGTAGACGGAAGCCGGGCGTCCGCCCTGATCGAGTCTGGAACAGGAGAAAAAGTATGAAGCGTATTGTACTTACAGGCGGCGGAACAGCGGGGCATGTAACACCGAATATCGCGCTGATACCGGGGCTGAAGGAAAGAGGGTATGAGATTTTTTACATAGGTTCCTACAACGGAATCGAAAAAAAGCTGATTGAGGACATGAATATTCCCTATTATGGGATATCCACCGGGAAACTCAGAAGATATTTTGATCTGAAAAATATTTCCGATCCGTTCCGTGTGCTGAAGGGAATCCATGAGGCCAGGGAGATTCTGAAAAAGATCCGTCCGGATATTATTTTTTCAAAGGGGGGATTTGTAGCCGTTCCGGTTGCGCTGGCAGCCAGTAACCTGAAAATTCCGCTTCTGATTCATGAGTCGGATATGACTCCCGGCCTGGCAAACCGGATCTGCATTCCCTATGCGGTAAAAGTTTGCTGTAATTTTCCGGAAACAAGGGACAGCCTGCCGGAGGGCAAGGCTTTTGTGACGGGAACGCCCATCCGCCAGGAACTCCTGCACGGTGACGCGGACGCCGGAAGAGAGTTTTGCGGTTTTAACAGGGAAAAGCCGGTGCTGATGGTCATCGGAGGCAGTCAGGGATCAGTGTTTGTGAACACAAAAATCCGGGAAGCTCTGCCGGAGCTTCTGAAAAACTGGCAGGTAGTCCACCTGTGCGGAAAAGGAAATCTGGACGATTCGCTGGATCATACACCCGGTTACAGGCAGTATGAATATATCAAAGAGCAGCTCCCGGATCTGTTTGCCATGGCGGATGTGGTGGTTTCCCGTGCCGGGGCAAACGCCATCTGCGAAATCAGTGCCCTGGCAAAGCCGAATCTGCTGATCCCGCTCGGAACAAATGCCAGCCGCGGAGACCAGATTCTGAATGCGCGTTCGTTTGAAAAACAGGGATACAGCATGGTGCTGGAGGAGGAAAATCTGACGGAGGAGTCTCTCCTGGAGGCTGTTGGAAAACTCTATGAGAACCGGGAAACCTACAGGAAAGCCATGCAGAGCAGCAGCCATACGGATTCTATCCGGGTGATCCTGCAGTTGATTGATAACTACTCCTGATAAAAACAGCAGCCGGTAAAGTCAGCAGGCTGTTTGTCATTGATACACAGAAAGCGCCGTCGGAGCGGAAATATGTCCTGCCCCGGCGGCACTTCCTTTGAACGGCCAGCCCTTAAGGATTGGCATTCGTAAGAACCTGTCAGCCTTTCAGCCCTTCCGCTTTTTTCAGTATTTCATCCCTGTCGCTGTCCGAGAGACTGCCCGGCTTCCAGGTGATTCCGGCATGATCGTCCCGGTAACGGGGAATCAGGTGGATATGAAAATGTGGGACAGTCTGCCCGGCCGCTTCCCCGTTATTCTGAACAATATTATATCCGTCACAGGGGAGAGCATCCTTCATATAGGAGACGATTTTTTTGGCCAGAACGAAAGCCCTTGCCGCTGTTTCATCCGGAACCTCACAAAGATTCGCGTAGTGCTGTTTGGGAACAATCAGTGCGTGTCCCTTTGTGGCAGGACCGAGATCCAGAAATACCCGGAAGGTCTCGTCCTCATAAATGGTGGCGGAAGGAATTTCTCCGTTGGCTATTTTACAGAAAATACAGTCACTCATTGCTTTTCCCTTTCTTTGATGCTGCTTCATCGAGCATTTTTGTTTCCGGACTGCAGGTTCCTGTCCAGCCTGATACAGGAATGGAGGCAGGAGTCCGTCCATCCGGTATTCCCAGTATAATCCGCTTCGTGAAGCAGTTTCAAGTCTGCGTGTCTGATACCGCCCACAACGAGGAACGCAAAGCGTTCCGAGTCTGGGGTACTGAATAGATACGAAAATTTCAGGTCGAAAATTTTATCCTTTGTTTCGTATTTTTTTATTCATAAAGCACCGATTGTATAGTAAGATTATTTTTTATTGGGAGCAGGGAGCTCCGGAAGAAAATCAATTTTTCAGAGAAAGAGGAATTTATGCTTCAGATCAAGGATATCAGCAAGGAATACCGGACCGGGGATCTGGTGCAGAAGGCGCTGGATCATGTCAGCCTGGAACTTCGGGACAGCGAGTTCGTGGCGATCCTGGGTCCCAGCGGCTCCGGAAAAACCACGCTGCTGAATATAATCGGGGGACTGGATCGTTACGACAGCGGAGACCTGGTTATTAACGGGATTTCCACAAAAAAATATAAAGACAGGGACTGGGACTCTTATCGGAACCACACCATTGGTTTTGTTTTTCAGAGCTACAATCTGATTATGCATCAGAGCGTCCTTGCCAATGTCGAGCTTGCGCTGACCATTTCCGGGATCTCCGGGAGCGAGAGAAAACAGAAGGCGGAAGAGGCTCTTCGGCAGGTGGGGCTTGCCGGACAGGAGCATAAAAAACCGTCACAGCTCTCCGGCGGACAGATGCAGCGGGTGGCCATCGCGCGTGCGCTGGTCAATGACCCTGACATTGTGCTGGCGGACGAGCCGACCGGCGCCCTGGACACGGAAACCAGCATCCAGGTCATGGATATTCTGCAGGAAGTCTCGAAGGATCGTCTGGTTGTTATGGTTACGCATAACCCGGAACTGGCAAAGCAGTACGCAACCAGAATTGTGAACATCCGGGACGGAAGAATTCAGTCGGACACCAATCCCCCGGAAAACAGGCGGGAGGAAGAGCAGATGCCGGTGCACAGAAACATGGGAAGGGCTTCCATGTCTTTTTTTACGGCGTTGTCTCTGAGCGGCAACAACCTGCGGACCAAGAAGGCAAGGACACTGCTGGTTTCCTTTGCAGGCTCCATTGGAATTATCGGTATTGCGCTGATACTCGCGCTCTCCAGCGGGGCAAACCGGTTTATCCAGACGCAGGAGTCGGAGACGCTCTCCCTGTATCCGCTGCAGATAGAAAAAACGGGATATGATCTGACCTCGCTGATGCAGAATACAGGCGGCAGTTTCTTTAGAGGAAAAAGCGGAGACACCTATACAGACAAGGTGGGGGTAGAAGAAGCCGCGAACCAGCTGCTTACGGAGGTCAGCACAAACGATCTGGGCTCGCTTAAGACATTTCTGGACAGTGACAGCAGCGGAATCCAGGAGTATGTCAATGCCATTGAATACAGTTACGGGATCACACCACAGATTTACAGCCTGGACGGAGATGCCGCGGAACAGATGAATCCGAATCATATGTTTGACTCGATTTCTTCCGGGAGTATGGATATTACCGGAATGATGACTGGTTCCCTGGGCATGGATTTTTTCAGCGGGCTTCCCCGGTCCGAAGAGCTGTATATGGACTCCTATGATCTGAAAGCCGGACACTGGCCGGAGAAGGACACAGATCTTGTCCTGGTTCTGAATTCGGAGGGGAAGGTAAGCGATATTCTTCTCTATGCGGTCGGCCTGCGGGACAAAAAGGAGCTGGAACAGCGGATTCAGGATTTTGCGGACGGAAAAGAGAGAGGGAAAACAGCTGTCGGCAGCTCCTCCTCCGGGGACGGAGCAGTCTATTCCTACGATGATTTTCTGGGACGCAGCTTCCGGCTGGTCAATTCCTGTGATTATTATACCTATGACGATACCTACGGTGTGTGGACCGATCACAGCTCGGATCAGGACTTTGTACAGAAGCTGGTGAAAAACGGGAAAAAGCTGACTATCACAGGAATTGTCCAGCCGAAGGAGGGGACGCTGGCGGAGGTTTTGGAGGCCGGAATCGCTTATTCTCCTTCACTGGAGCAGGATCTGATCCGGTCGGCGGCGCAGAGCGATGTGGTGAAGGATCAGCTGAAGAAACCGGAAATCAATGTACTGACAGGAAAGAAGTTTTCGGACGAAAAAGCCTCTTCGGACATGGATCTGAGCAAGCTGTTCTCTGTGGACGAGAATGCGCTTCAGAAGGTGTTTTCCTCCAATGCGGAATCCGTCTCCCCGGAAAGTCTGAATATGGATCAGATTCTCGGAAATCTGAATCTGCAGAATCTTGATTTCAGCAGCCTGAACCTGGAAAACAGCCTGGATGCCTCTTCTTTCCAGAATGCCCTGTCAGGGCTGGAGGGGCTGGATCTGGAAAATCTGCTCTCGAAAGTGAAAATTCAGGCGACCGGCGAACAGCTGCAGAACCTGTTTACGGAGGCGGCAAAAGGGTATCTGGAGAGCGCGTCCGCGAATCCGTCTACGGATTATACCAGGCTGGGAAGCACATTTGCGGAATATCTGCAGACGGAGGACGGAAAAAACGCTGTTCAGTCGGAGATGCAGAAAATTCTTGATGCCAACAAGGAAAACCTGGTTACCAGGGACGATGTGGTGCAGATGGCAATGGATATTTTTTCCGGCTATTCGGCCTATATCCAGGAGCATCCGACGGACAATCCACTCAGCTCCGAAGCTTTCCGGAACTGGCTGGCCTCTTCCGAGGCGGAAGGAACGGTCAGCGCGGCGTTTTCCATTATTACGGATAAACTGAGCCGGATTACCGTCACGCAGGAACAGGCGTCGTCTATGGCGGGGACGCTGCAGCAGGGCTATGATGCCTGGGCTTCCCAAAACGGCGCTCCGGAGCTGTCGAAGGTTCCGGATTCGTTTGCCGCTTATCTGCAGTCCGAGGATGCGCAGAAGCTTCTTCTGAATGCGGCCGGTCAGATGATTGATACCAGCCAGCTGCAGAGCGCTCTTACGGATACACTGGAGAGCACGGTAAGCACGCTGATTCAGGCGGTTACCACGCAGATCGGAAACGCGATTACCTCTGCCATGACCGGCATGGCCGGACAGCTGGAACAGGCGCTCGTGAGTGCCATGAACCAGACGGTCAGCTCGATTTCCGAAAATATTACGAACATGTTCCAGGTTGACCCGGATCAGCTGGCTTCAGCGTTTCGCGCAAATATGGACGCCGGACAGCTGCAGGAGCTGATGTCTTCAATGATGAAGGGAAGCAGCAGCTCACTGGAAAGCAACCTGTCAGCCCTGGGATATGCCGATACCGGGGAACCGTCCGGCATCTGTATTTATCCGAAGGACTTCAAGGCAAAAAATGAAGTGGTGAACATTCTGAATTCCTATAACGAGCGGATGCAGAAGGATGGACAGGACGACAAGATGATTACCTACACGGATATGGTTACCGCGATGATGTCCTCGGTTACCAGAATTATTGACACCATCAGCTATATTTTGATCGCGTTTGTGGCGATCTCACTGATCGTTTCCTCCATCATGATCGGTGTCATTACCTATATCAGCGTCCTGGAGCGAAGAAAGGAGATCGGGATCCTGCGCGCCCTCGGAGCCTCCCGTCACAATGTCGCGCAGGTGTTTAATGCCGAGACCTTTATTACCGGCTTTCTGGCAGGTGTCATAGGCGTAGGGCTTACGCTGATCCTTACGATACCGGCCAACGCCCTGATCCTGCGGGTGACCGGGCAGGAAATTCACGCGGCTCTGCCGGCGGCTTCGGGTGCTGCCCTGGTTGCGCTCAGTGTTGTGCTGACGATGATTGCGGGTCTCATTCCTTCCCGTAAGGCATCCCGGAGCGATCCGGTGACAGCGCTGCGGAGCGAGTAACCGCGGGCATTGAGTTTCCCCTCCGTCTATTTTATACTGTAGATATGTTTTAAGGGTACCGGCGCAGAAGCTGCGTGCAGCGCATGGATGCGGGACGGAACCGCAGACCGGTGCCGGTAAATCCGGCAGGGCAACAGGCGGATATCAGACGGGTACGGACAGGGGGCTGACTATGAAGCTGATGTTTATCGGGGCCGATCACGAGGTGACCGGAAGCTGTTACTATCTGGAAGCAGCCGGAAAGAAATTTCTTGTGGACTGCGGCATGGAGCAGGGAGAGAATGCTTTTGAGAACAAAACGATTCCGGTGCCTGCGTCAGAACTGGATTTCGTTCTTCTGACCCACGCGCATATTGATCATTCGGGGAATCTTCCCAGACTGTATGCGCATGGCTTCCGGGGACCGGTTTACGCCACGGACGCCACGGCGGATCTCTGTGACATTATGCTTCGTGACAGTGCGCACATTCAGGAGTTTGAGGCCGAGTGGCGCAACCGGAAGGGCAGAAGGGCAGGAAAAGAAACTTTTATTCCGGCCTATACCATGGAGGATGCCATCGGCCTGATCCGCCAGCTGGTTCCGGAGCATTACGATACGATCTTTTCGCTGGCGGAGGGCATCACGGCAAGGTTCGTGGATGCCGGCCATCTGCTGG
>CACVSR010000079.1 GCA_902756775.1 uncultured Lachnospiraceae bacterium
GGTGGAATCTAGACATCCACCATCCAAAATGTAGTAATCAGCCGGATAGAGGCCATCGATATAGACTTTTATATAGTCTCATCGGTTGGGAAAGTTGTAGTTAAAATATTTACAAAATGTAAAATAGTTGCTATGTGTGAATGCTTTCAGGCAATTATTTTAATGTGAATATGCCTTTTCATTGACTTGAAAGGATATCTACTTCATGCTTATATAGCGAGATAAATGTGTGCCATATTTAATATACTCGAAAAGCCAGGGCTTCTTCCATCGCGGGAATAGAAGGGGCAGCGCCTCTGCGGGATACTGCAAGCGCAGCGGCTTTTGAGGCAAGCCGCAACGCTTCTGCGGGGTTCTTTCCTCGAAGAATGCCCGCCATAAAATAACCGCTGAACGTATCCCCCGCTGCTGTGGTGTCCACGGTTTCCACCCTGAAAATATCCTGGTGCAGTACGGTCTCTCCCTCAATATAAAAGGAGCCTTCCGCTCCCAAGGTTAATATGACCTTTGTCTCCGGGAAACGTCTGCGGACAGCAGGAACCAGTTCCCCGGCAACCCTGCTTTTTATTCCAGTCAGAAGGCCTGCCTCTATTTCATTGACAAAAAAGTAATCCACGAAATTCAAGGGGAGCATGGAAATCTGCCCGTTTATTGGGGAAGGGTTCAGAACAATTTTCATTCCTCTTTCATGTGCCTTGTTCATGATCGCGGCAAGACAATTCACTTCATTTTGCAGGATAAGGTAATCCCCTGCCTGAAAATGCCCCAGCACATCATCGACCTGTTCTTCTGTGACGCCCTGATTGGCGCCTCCGAACAGGAGAATACAGTTATCGCCTTCCTTGTCATTCTGGATCACTGTGTGCCCGCAGGGTATATCCTCCCGTATCCGGACAAACTCTGTATGAACATGTGCGTCGCGCAGAACATCCAGAAGAAGTTTCCCTTCCTGCCCGATATTTCCGGCATGCCAGACATCCAGGCCTGCCCTTCCCAGCGCCACGGACTGGTTCAGACCCTTTCCGCCTGCGCAAACCTTCCTGTCATCAGACAACAGGGTCTCTCCCCGAACCAGGATATGATCTACCCGGTAAACATAATCAATATTCAGCGAGCCAAAATTCAGAACCCTCATCCTGCCACCAGATTACCCTTTCCGCAAACGCCTGTCATTTCCCTGCGCTTTCATCCGTCAGAAAATAACCGGTCTTCTTCCATGCTCCAGGCTGCCCGAAAAAACAGAACAGCAGAGAATTTCTCTTAGTCCTCTTCTTTACCAAACTCTGCAATGGCTGCAGCCAGATAGAATCCGGCCACGGCGCCCTGATCCCGGACACCTGCCGCCGCTTCCTGGTGAACGGCTGCCTTTCCGAACTTCGGAATCATATTCCGGGTTGCCTCCGCGCCTTTTTCCGCGCCTTTTTCTGCTGCTGCAGCCACTTCCCCAAATCCTGCATCTGGTTTTTCCTTTACCAGCTTTTCTGCTTCCGACGCAGCGCCGTTAACAGCATCCAGAATCGTGCGGTCTCCGGGGGAGCATTTTCCTCTTTTTATGATACCATCCGCATAACCGCGGTAAAATCCTGCAAGATCCGATCCTGTCATCTCGGCCTTTCCGGTAAGCGTTCTGCCAGCCCCCATCAGCCCGGATCCCATGAGAAAACCCATCGTGGATGGAATAACCGATGACAACTTCATTCCGCATTTCATAACAGCCTTTCCAAGATCCGGCTCTTCCAGTTTTTCGGCAATTTCCGGCAGAGCTCCGAACCCTTTTTTCATGGTAAGTCCCAGATCTCCGTCTCCAAGCTTTGCATCCATCTCACATAATTCAGCTGCGTGCCCTGCAAACATACTGGCAATCGACCGAAAAAAATCCGGCAGCTGTTCTCTTGTCATTCGTTCCATTGGTTCATTACCCCTCTCCAGACATCTTATTTGAAACACTCGTGTTACTTTCCCTTCAGCATGGTCAGAAATGGCGTATGGACCGGATAATCCAGATATTCTTTCATCTCCTGATCTGTCCGGCACAGGGATACCGATGCCCCTGCCATCTCCATTGATGTCGCGTACTCTCCCACAAAACTCCTGTATACGCGAATGCCTTTATCTCTCAGCAGTTTAAGGACATCATCGCAAAGAATATACAATTCCTCCTGTGAGGTTGCGCCCAGTCCGTTAATTAAAACGCTTACCTCCTCACCGCTGTCCAGCGGCATATCCTTCAGAATCGTATCCAGTGATTCCTGTGCCAGCTCCCTGCTGGATTTTACCGGGCCGTTCCAGATTCCGGGTTCTCCATGAATTCCCATGCCCATGGCCATTTCATTTTCATCCAGTGAGAAATTAGCATGCCCGATTTCCGGGATGACGCAGGGTGTCAGGGCAAACCCCACTGTTCTTGTCCCATCTTTCGCCTTACGGGCCGCTGCCAGGACCTCCTCCAGAGTCCCCATCCGGGCTGCCTCTGCTCCGGCCGCCTTATACATAAAGAATATCCCTGCCACTCCACGGCGAACCGAAGGATCTCCGGAACACACATCATCTGCCCCGGTAATCGAAGCAGTCCGGATACCTTCCATTTCGCACATTTCAGATGCCATGTCAAAGGCCATGATATCCCCTGTATAATTTCCATACAGATAAAGGACTCCCGATCCGGCCTCTACCTCCCTGGTAATTTCAAATATCTGCTCCGGAGACGGGGACTGGAAAACGCTGCCTACGCCACACCCGTCCAGGAGGCCTTCTCCCACATAGCCCAGAAACAGCGGCAGATGCCCGGTGCCTCCTCCGGTGATAATAGCGACCTTGCCCGGTATCTTTTTCGCTGTACAGTAACACCTCAGATCGTTCCCGGCATATTTTACCTCCCCCTTATGGGCTTCGTAAATTCCCCGCAGCATATCATCCGTATACTCTTCCGGTTTATTTAATATTTTTTTCATCACAGGCACCCTTTCTGTAAGATGATACAGGCATAATAGGCGTGTTCAGTTGTAGACACCACTGCATATGCCTTTCTTGCCAGATCATAAAAAGCAAATCTGTCCTTAAACTGAACCGCACGCGCTCCTCTGTCATCATATTTTCCGACAATATTCGTAAATTCATTCCATACCGGTGTCGGAAGCTCTTCCTGTCCCTCCGGCTTATTCATAATAGTAACCGGATGGTCTACAAAGGAATCCAGCGGAAACAGCTGTAAAACAGCATCCAGCACTTCTGTCGCACGATGTCCGTCACATCGGAGATTCCTTCCTCCTCCGCATGCAGCTATAGAGGCAGCAGGAAAATTGCAGTCGCCTATTACCAACGTGTCACCGTGCCCCATTTCTGCCAGAATTTTCAGCATATCCGGCGTCAAAAGATCCGGGATTCCCTTTAACATTTGCCTTCCTCCTTTTTCAACTCAGGATGGTCTTCCGCCTCTTTGTATTCCGAGCTTTGACCGGATCTCAATCAGCTGACTTACCTGCTCATCTGTGTATTTATTAACGTTATCTCCGAAAAACAGATTGGCATAAAGAATGATTTCCGCAAAATACTCTGCTGTTTCCAGGCGGTAATACGCCTGCATCATACTGTCTTCGCTCCATGTCAGCACTCCGTGATTTCCCAGAAGCACCGCATTATAGTCGTTCACATACGGAGCAATCGAATCCGGTACATCCTGTGTGCCCGGAATTACGGTTTTGGCACAGGGAACCACACCCAGCTGAACAATGCCTTCCGGAAGGATTCTGCTGTCAATCGGCCTGTTCGCAATCGCAAACAATGTGGCGAATTTAGGATGCGCATGTACCACAGCCATAACTTGGGGGTCTTCATGGTAAACCCTGAGATGCATACGGATTTCACTGGACGGTTTTTCCTTCCCTTCCAGTATTTCCCCGTCAAGCTTCATCTTAATCAGCATCTCTTTTTTCATAAACCCTTTACTTACTCCGGTCGGCGTTGCCCAGATTGTGTCCGGCCCGACCTTACAGGTTATGTTACCGTCATTGGCAGCGACATAACCTTTCTCATACATCCTGTGCCCGGCCTCAAGAATCATTTCCTGTGCGGTCTGATCATCAGGATATTCCCTTGTTTTCTCTGTTTGCATTTCCGCCTCCTGTCGATTGGCTGCCAGCCGGAAAGCAGTGTTCTTTTTTGTTTTCAGCGAATTCCCAGCTCTCGGAACGCGTCCTCGTAGGGTGCACGGCAAAGTCCTTTTTCTGTAATAATTCCGGTGATCAGGCGGTGATCCGCCACATCAAAGGCCGGATTGAAGGAAGCGTCCACACCTGCCGGAGCCATGGGCTCCTTGTACCACATGCTCTTAATCTCTTCCGGATCACGCATCTCAATCGGAATATCATCTCCGGTCGGCGTTGCCATGTCGATGGTAGAGCTTGGCGCACAGATATACATGGGCACTCCGTAGTGGTGCGCCAGCACGGCAAGCGCAGATGTCCCGATCTTGTTTGCGGCATCTCCGTTCGAGGCAACACGGTCGCATCCGACGAAAATAATTTTTATCTTTCCGGTCTTCATCAGAAGAGCTGCCATGTTGTCACACTGCACCGATGTAGTTATCCCTGCATTGCATAGTTCAAAGGATGTCAGCCTGGCTCCCTGCAGAAGCGGACGGGTTTCATCACAGTATACATGCATATCCGTACCCTTCCAGCCATGTTCCAATGCCATATACATCGGGGCAGTTGCCGTACCATATTTGGCAGTTGCCAATGTTCCCGCATTGCAGTGAGTAAGAATTCCCAGCTCTTTCCCGTCCTCCTTCAACGCTTCCATCAACCGGAAACCTGTTTCCCCGATATTTCTGCTGATCTGGACATCCTCTTCACGGATTTTCTCCGCCTCCGCGTAAAGGATACGGCGAATCTCCGATACCGGTTTCGCCCTGTTTGCCTGAACCGTATCTTCCATGCGGTTCAGCGCCCAGAAAAGATTGACAGCCGTAGGCCTGGAGGAAGCAAGATAATTCTTGGAAGCTTTGAATTTCCTGTAAAACCCATCGTAGTCCTCATCCGGAATATCATTGGCAATCACCGCCATTCCATAGGCAGCGGACACACCGATTGCAGGCGCCCCTCTGACGCGCAGTTTCTTGATCGCTTCCCAGATTTCTTCCTGCGTACGGATCTGGATTCTTTTTATGGTGTTCGGAAGAAGTGTCTGGTCAATAATATCCACACACTTTTTGTCCGGCCCCCATTTTACTGTAATAACCTTTTCAAAAAAATCATTTAATGATGACATCTGATTCCTCCTGCTGTTTACATCTGCCCCCTGAACGCCGACCTGCTATCAGATTGTTTTTTCTGCTTCTTCTTTTGCCCTCTCTACCGCCGCAGTAAAATCTTTTCCTGTACAGAACAGATCCTGGTGAAGGATATAGTCCTTCCCTGCCAGAATATTGATTCGCTCTGCCAGAAGACGCTTTTTCTCATCTTTAATCGAAGTGACATCTGCCACGTTTGCCATCCCTACCGTTCTTCTGTGAAGTTCTGTTCCTGCGTAGCCCGCTGTATCGCGCAAAATACCGGCAAGATAATAATCCCTGAATCCGGGTACTTTTGCCATCGGCTCTGTCACGCTCTCGTCATACAGTTTTCTGAATTTTTCAATAAACAGATCTATGGCCTCCCTGACAGTCTGCAGGCACCACTCACAAAAAGGCTGATCGTCTGCAGCCAGTCCGTTATCATAGGCAAAAATCATATTGGCTACTACATTCCCTATGTCATATCCCATCGGGGCAAAGGTTCCGAACTCACAGTCAAAAATTTTGGTTTCATCCTTCTTTACAAATACAGAACCTGTATGCAGGTCTCCATGAAGAAGTGCCTGCGCATTTGTCATGAAATTAAATTTCAGCTTTGCCACTTCCAGATGCAGCGCCTGATCCCCGTACAGCTCTTTTTCCACAAACGCCCTGTTCGGCGGATATATGTTATTTCGATCCGCACCAAGATAAGGCTCCATCAGCACCAGTTTTTCTGTGATATCGTCCAGATCCGGTGTGATAAACCGGCGTGTCAGCTCCTTTTTCTCCTTATGATCCATAACGACATCGCTGGAAAGAAGAAGGGTCTGTGCCATAAAAGTAGAAATATCATCCGCAAAACGGGGGAATGTTTTATGCTCCAGCATAGCGTCCCTCATAACCTGGAAATCGCTGCAGTCTTCCATTCCGGATGCGCACATAACCGTATCAAAAAAATAAATATGCGGAACCATCCCAGGCGCCATCTGCTCCTCCAGCCGGAGAATCTCTGACTCCTGGCGGTTTCTATCCAGAGAAGCCTTCATATCCTTTGAGATTCTCGTTTCCAGTCCGGCCTGTTTGATGTAAATAGAATGGCCTTTGCTGTCAGTCACGCGGCATACATGATTCAGATTTCCATGCTCTGCCGGGATTTTTGCTTTCATGGAATCCCTGTCCCAGTCTATCTTTCCTTTCCCGGTCCCCTGCGTTTTTAAAAATGTATATTCAATCACAACCTTTTCAGTTCCGACCGGATCCTCTTCATTTATCATTAAAAAATACTTTGAAAAATCACTCATGTTCAACCTCTACAGATAAAAGAAATGGTTAGCATATCAGAAATCCATTCATTAATCTTCCTTTTTGGACGCATATGCGGCAATCAGTGCAAGCGCAAGAACCGCGCCCTTTACTGCCGGAAGCACATAGTATGGTACTGCCAGAATAGTAAGTCCGTTTTCAAGTGTAGAAACAAGCGCGGCTCCAATCAGTGTACCCAGGGCATTTGGCTTTTCTGCCCCTCCCACGGTACGCCCTACAAATACGGCCGCCAGAGAAGGCATCAGGTAGTTATCACAGCACATAACCTGCGCGGAACTTCCGCGGGAAGAAACCAAAATACCTGCAATAGCGATAAAAACCGCGGTAATCATGCCTGCCAGGTAACGATACTTCTTTACATTGATACCGGAAAGTTTCGCCGCCTCTTTGTTTCCGCCCATGGCATACAGGAATCTTCCGTGCTTGGTATAGGTCAGGAAAATATGGGCGACCGCCACACAGGCCAGCATAATAATGATAATCCACGGGGCACGTCCGATTGCCTGAAAGCCATTGGACAGCGTCGTCTTTGCAGGAGCTGCTCCCCAGGATGTTTTCATACCGGTGGAAACGGCACCTCCCCCGATATACCACTGTCCGAGTCCCTGATGAACAAACATCAGCGCACAGGTAGCCAGCATATCCGGAATCTTGCAGACAAGGATCAGAAACATTGTCATCTGGTACATAACCAGGGTGACTGCAACGCAGAACAGAATGGAAACCGGAACACTGAATCCGAACCAAAGATATCCGGAAACAAATGCGTATGCAGAACAGCTGGCCAGCGTAGCCGCAGACATGTCAAAGCCATCCGGGGCCATTGTGATTGTCGCGGCTATGCCAAACACGGTATTGATCGCCATAGCGCGGAGAATATTGACCACGTTGCTTCCGGAAGCAAATTTTGTCCCGCTTATCATTGAAAATACGATGATACAGAGGAACAGTGCCAGAACGGCAGCCCAGTCGACCAGAAATTTCATAACTCTTTTTTTATCATTGCTTGCTTTTGTATTCACAGCCTTTTCCTCCAGGTTCTATTTTGCCCGCACATCAGGCTTCTTTGCCGCCGACTGCATAGTTCATAATCCGGTTGTCTGTCGCCTCTTTTGTTTCAAGCTCGGCAACAATCTGACCGCTGTACATCACATATATTCTGTCCGTCAGGGAAAGAAGCTCGGAATCTTCACAGGACGCGTAGAGCACTCCCTTTCCCCTTTTTGCAATATCATTGATCAGCCGGAAAATATCCTGCTTTGCGCCTACATCTACTCCCTTGGTTGGTTCATCAAATATATAGACATCACAGTCCGCTGCCAGCCACTTTCCAACGGCCACCTTCTGCTGATTTCCTCCGGAAAGGTTTCGGACAGACTGCCGGATAGACGGGGTTTTGATCTCCAGTTCACTGACCAGCTTTTCCGCATTCTGATTCACTTTCTTCCGCTGCACAAAGGATGCTTTACAGAAGTCGCCAAGATTTGCCGCAGAAAGATTAAACGCCACTGTCTCATTAACCAGAACGCCTTCTCTACGGCGTTCCTCCGGAACAAGGGCGATTCCCTGCCGCAACGGCATCCGAAGGATTTTTAATTTTCAGAACCCTTCCATTCAGTTCTATACTTCCTTCCGTTTTTTTGTAGGCTCCGAAAATTGTCTTGCACAGTTCAGACTTTCCAGCTCCAACCAATCCCGCAATCCCTACAATTTCTCCTTTGCGGATGTGAAGCGATACGTCCTTAATCTTACCGTCCGCCCCGCTCAGATGCTCAATCTTAAAAATATCTTCTCCGATCGGGCAGGACTCCTTCGGAAAATTCTCCTCGAATGAGCGCCCCAGCATCTGTTCTACAATTTCTTTTGTTGTTGTCTGCGGAGTAACCGGAGCATTTCCTACGATTCTCCCGTTTCTCATAACCGTATAGCTCTCACAGATTTCCAGGATCTCATTTAAGCGGTGGCTGATGAAAATAACGGCGATATTCTCTGTTTCACGCAGTCGTTTAACAATTTTGAACAGCTCCTCTGTTTCCGATGTGCTGAGTGGCGCCGTGGGCTCATCCAGAATCAGGAACCTGCAGTCCATACGCACCGCCCTTGCAATCAGAACCATCTGTTTTTGCGCCAGTGAAAGATTCTGCACCAGTGTCCTTACATTGATATTTGTTATATTCAACCTGGCCAGAGCCTTTTTGGCTTCATCCCGGACATATCTCCAGCGCATCATCCCGCCGCCATGCATAACCATCTCATTCAGCATAATATTTTCCGCCACCGAAAGCGTCGGAACAAGCGCGGTATCCACCTCCTGAT
>CACVSR010000080.1 GCA_902756775.1 uncultured Lachnospiraceae bacterium
AGCTGGATGCGGCTCTGAAAAGCCTGTATCTGTACAGCGTCAATGCGGTTGTCGTTCAGGATGAAGGCGCTCCTGTCACCGTCGAACTGGACAAGCTTGCCGAAAAGCCTGATATGGACAAGCTGGAAAAGGATGTGATTCCGCGGGCAAATCCGGAGCTTCAGCTGACAGGCCTCTATTTTATGCAGGAGCTGAGCCGCCCGGTGAAGCGTACGCCGGAGGAGGCAAAACGTCTGCAGAGCATGGAGGAAGAGATGGTTCACAATCTCTTTCATGCCCGCCTGATTATCTCCTTTGACACGACGGATGTCCCCGGCGAGTGGAATCCGCAGAATAAGGAGCAGCAGGGAAAGGTTAAAATACCTATGGTGCAGACCAAAGACGGAAAATTTTTCCAGCCGATTTATACGGATCTCACTGAGTTCAAGAGCTTTAACGCAAAGACGGCGGGAAGGCGGCTGCAGATCGGTCCGACAGGCTACGATTATCTGGAGAAGCTTCTGGTGCCAAAGGCAGAGGGCGTGGTCATCAATCCGGGCGGCTTCAATCTCCGGCTGAACAGGGATCAGCTGAAGCAGATGAAGGTGCGGTATGCCAATGTTTAAGCAGAGAGGAGAGAGCGTGCATGCTGGATGCTTACGAACTAATCAGTCAGGAGAGAATTGAGGACGTCCACTCGGATGCCTCTCTTCTGGTCCATAAAAAAAGCGGGGCCAGAATTGCCCTTCTGTCCAATGACGATAAAAACAAGGTATTCACCATCGGTTTTCGGACGCCGCCGAAAAATTCTACCGGTGTAGCCCATATTATTGAACACACGGTGCTCTGCGGTTCCAGAAAATTTCCGCTGAAGGACCCGTTTGTGGAATTGGCAAAGGGATCGCTGAATACATTCCTGAATGCCATGACATATCCGGACAAGACGGTTTACCCGGTTGCCAGCTGCAATGACACGGATTTTCAGAATCTGATGGATGTCTATCTGGATGCGGTTTTCTATCCGAACATCTACAGAAACGAAAAAATCTTCCGGCAGGAGGGCTGGCATTACCAGATGGAGAAGGAGTCCGACCCTCTGACCTATAACGGCGTGGTTTACAACGAAATGAAGGGCGCCTTCTCTTCTCCGGAGGAGGTTCTGAACCGCGCGGTTTTCAATCATCTGTTTCCGGACACTCCCTATGGAGTGGAATCCGGCGGCGACCCGGAGGAAATTCCGGAGCTGACCTATGAAGAGTTTCTGGATTTTCACAGAAAATATTATCATCCCTCTAACTGCTATATCTGTCTCTACGGAAACCTGGATATGGAGGAGAAGCTGCGCTGGCTGGATAAGGCCTATCTGGGCGCCTTTGACAGAATCCCCGTGGATTCGGAGATTCCCTTCCAGAAACCGTTTTCCGGAAGCTGCGATGTCTCCATGGAATATCCGGTTCTGGAGGACGAGCCGACCGAGGACAATACCTATCTTTCCGAGAGCTTTGTGGTAGGGGACTATTCGGATACCCTGCTTAATATGTCCTTTTCCATTCTGGAATATGTCCTGCTGGACGCTCCCGGCGCGCCTGTCAAACAGGCTCTTCTGGATTCCGGGATCTGTAAAAATGTGGAGGGCGCCTATAATGACGGAACCCTTCAGCCATTCTTCAGCATTATTGCGCAGAACGCCAACGAAAAGGACAAGGACAGGTTCCTGGGCATTATCCGGGATACGCTGGAGAAACTGACAGTCAGCGGAATTCCGAAAAAAGCCCTGTATTCCGGCATAAACTATTACGAATTCCGGTTCCGTGAGGCGGATTACGCCTCCTTCCCGAAAGGGCTGTTCTATGTGCTGGATATGTTTGACAGCTGGCTCTATGACTGGAAAAAGCCCTTTGATTATCTGAAGGAACTGCAGGTGTTCGAGACGCTCAAGCAAAAGGCGCAGACCGATTATTTTGAACAGCTGATCCGGAAATGGCTTCTTCAGAATCCGCATGCCGCGGTGGTGACGCTTGTTCCGAAGCGGGGACTGGCAGCGGAGCAGGATGCCAGAACGGCACGAAGACTTGCGGAAAAGAAGGCTTCTCTCACGCCGGATCAGATCAGTGAAATCATAAAGGAGACCGAAGAACTAAAGGCTTATCAGGAGGCTCCGGATTCTCCGGAGGCGATGGATTCGCTTCCTGTTCTGAAGCGTTCGGATATCAGCAGAAGCGCGGATCTCCATCTCTGCACACAGGAGTGCCGGGTCGGAGAGACGGTTTTTCTGAAGGAAAAATATCATACCAACGGGATCGGTTATCTTCGGCTGATGTTCAATACGGAGCAGGTTCCGGATGATCTGGTTCCGTATCTGGGCCTTCTGCGGGGCGTTCTGGGAATGATCGGGACGGAAAACTACTCCTACGGGGAGCTGTTCCATGAGATCAATGCCAGTACAGGAGGTATCAGCTTTGCCCTGCAGAGTCTTCAGGTGGATAAGGGGCGGGATAACAACAAGGGTTTCCGGATGTTTACGGTAAGTGCGAAATATCTTCTGCCGAAACAGGATTTCGTATTCCGGATGATACAGGAAATCCTCTGCCGTTCCCGTCTGGACGATACCAAACGGCTCTATGAGATTGTGGCAGGCATTAAAGCCGGAATGCAGCAGTCGATTCCGGCTGCCGGTCATTCCTCTGCCGTGCGCCGCGCGCAGGCAAGCCAGTCCCTTCTGGGCGCCTGGTCGGAGCGGACCGGAGGAATCGAGTTCTATCATCTGATTGAAAAGCTGGAGAAAAATTTTGAATCGGAGAAGGAACCGCTTGTCGGGAAGCTGCAGGAGCTGATGAATATTCTGTTCCGCCCTGAAAATCTGTACGTCAGCCTGACGGCTGATGACAGCGGATTCGACAGGATTGCGGAGCGGGTGGAGATCCTGAAAAAAAGTCTTTGTACGGCTCCGTACAGAACAGGTGCCTTTACCTGGAGGCCGGAGCAGAAAAATGAAGGCTTTAAAACCTCCGGGCAGGTGCAGTATGTTGCCCAGACCGGAAATTTCCGGGCGGCCGGGTGTGAATATACAGGTGCCTTCCGCATTCTCCGGGTGATTCTGAATTACGATTATCTCTGGATGAATCTGCGGGTGCTGGGAGGAGCTTACGGCTGTATGAGCGCGTTCCGCAGATCCGGGGAGAGCTACCTGGTTTCCTACCGGGATCCGCATCTGAAGCGCACGCTGGAGGTTTACCGGAATCTTCCGGACTTCCTGAAAAATTTCCAGGCGGACGAGCGCACCATGACAAAATATATCATCGGCGCGATCAGCGAGCTGGATACTCCCCTGAATGCCTCCGCAAAGGGGGATCTGGCCATGACGTCCTGGTTTGCGGGACTGACGGAAGAGGATTTTCAGAAGGAGCGGGAGGAAGTGCTGGATGCGCAGCCGGAGGATATCCGAAAGCTGTCGGCTGCCGCGCAGGCTATTCTGGACGCAGATAACCGCTGCGTCATCGGAAGCGAATCTGTTCTGGAAAAAGACGGGGATGTGCTTTCGGTTATCCGGCCGCTGGTACAGGGCTGAGGAAGAAGGAAACTATGGCAGAACAGTTAAAATCCGGGTATGTGGCCATGATCGGCCGGCCGAATGTCGGCAAGTCCACGCTGATGAATCATCTGATCGGACAGAAAATCGCCATTACATCCAGAAAACCCCAGACGACCAGAAACCGGATCCGCACCGTCTATAATGACGCGCGCGGGCAGATTGTGTTTCTGGATACGCCGGGCATCCATAAGGCAAAAAACCGCCTGGGCGAGTACATGGTGGACGCCGCGGAGAAGTCGCTGAAGGATGTGGACGCGGTTCTCTGGCTGATTGAGCCGGGCGATTATGTGGGCGCCGCGGAGCAGCACATCGCAAGGCTTCTGGGTCGTTCGGGGCTTCCGGTTATCCTGGTTATTAACAAGACGGACCGCTGCAGAAAAGAAGAAGTCGCCAAAACCATGGAGGCTTACCGGGGTCTCTGCCGGTTTTCTGACACCGTGGCGGTTTCCGCCCTCCACAGCACCAATCTGGATCTGGTTCTGGACGCGGTTTTTGCGGTGCTGCCCGTGGGTCCCCGCTTTTTCGACGAGGATACCGTCACCGACCAGCCGGTCAGGCAGATCGCGGCGGAGATGATCCGGGAAAAGGCGCTTCGGTCTATGGGGCAGGAGATTCCCCACGGGATTGCCGTGGTGATCGAAAAAATGAGAGAGCGTCCGGACGGAAGCGTCACGGATATCGAAGCGGTGATCATCTGCGAGAGAGAATCACACAAAGGGATCATTATTGGCAAAAACGGAGCCATGCTCAAGAAAATAGGGACAGAGGCCAGACAGGATATCGAAAAAATGCTGGACGGCCATGTCAATCTGAAGCTTTGGGTCAAGGTTCGCAAAGACTGGCGGGAGAGCGATATCCTTCTGAAAAATTACGGATATGATAAGAAAGAACTATGAGTGATACCTTAACCGTTTCCGGGATGGTACTGTCTGCCGCGCCTGTCGGAGAATACGATAAAAGGGTGGTCATCCTGACACGGGAGCTGGGAAAAATCAGCGCTTTTGCAAGGGGCGCACGGAGGCAGAACAGTGTTCTGATGGCTGCGTCTAATCCGTTTGTTTTCGGCTCCTTCACCGTGATTGCCGGAAGGACATCCTATAATCTTACAGGAACCGATATCCGGAATTATTTTACAGAGCTGGCCGGCGAAATGCCAGGCGTCTATTACGGGTATTATTTTCTGGAATTCGCCGGATACTACGGAAGAGAGGGGCTGGATGCCACAGATATGCTGAATCTTCTGTATCTGTCCATGAAGGCGCTTTTGAATCCAAGCCTGGATAACAGACTGGTCAGACGTATTTTTGAGCTGCGCCTGATGACCATAAACGGCGAGTACGCACCGGAAACAGAACAGGCTGCTCCGGGAGTTCTGTATACCATTCAGTATATCATGTACAGCCCGCTGGAAAAGCTCTTTACCTTTCAGGTAAAGGAGGAGGTGCTCAGAGAGCTGGAAAAAAATCTGAACCGCCATATGAAGAAAATTCTGGACAGGCCTTTAAAAAGCAGAGAAATTCTGGAACAGATTACTTCCCGCTGATCCGCTGCGGTTCGGGCTTGTCTTATATGCAAGAGAGGACCTTTTTTGGACAAGAAGGGTTCTTCTATTTTATATGTTCAGCAGTTATTATCTATTAAGGAAGCACGCAAGTGCAAAGGAGGTTTTACAATGGAGACGAAGTATTACGCAGCAGTGGATATGGGAGCGTCCAGCGGCCGTGTCATGCTCGGATGGATGGAAAACGGGAAGATGCAGCTTCAGGAGGTTCACCGTTTTCAGAACGGAATGGTGAAAAAAGACGGGGAACTCTGCTGGGAGCATGACCGTATTTTCCGGGAGGTCATCACCGGGCTGAAGAAATGCCGCGAGATCGGGAAAATCCCCTGCAGTGTGGGCGTGGATACCTGGGGCGTGGATTTTGTTCTGCTGGATAAAGAGGATAAGCCGATCGGAAATTATGTCGGCTACCGGGATCACAGGACAGAAGGCATGGATGATGAGGTCTATAAGATCATCTCCCTGGACGAGCTTTACTCCCGCACCGGCATTCAGAAGGCCATTTTCAATACGGTTTATCAGCTGATGGCGGTGAAAAAAACACATCCGGACTATCTGGAAAAGGCGGAAACCCTGCTCTACACACCGGACTATTTCCATTTTCTTCTGACCGGACAGAAGGTGAACGAGTATACAGAGGCTACGACCGGCCAGCTGATCAGCGCAAAGACCAATGATTATGACTGGGAGCTGATTGACCGGCTGGGATATCCCAGAAAAATTTTCCAGAAGGTGGTTATGCCGGGAACCAGCCTGGGAAGTGTGCGTCAGGAGGTTGCAGAGGAAATCGGGTATGACCTGGAGGTCGTCGTTCCGTGTACGCATGACACAGGGTCAGCGGTTCTTGCTGTTCCGGCGAATGATGACGATTTTATCTATATCAGCTCCGGCACCTGGTCGCTGATGGGCGTAGAGAGGAAACAGGCGGATACGTCCGAAAAAAGCTGTGAGATGAACTTTACCAACGAGGGCGGCTATGACCACCGGTTCCGTTATCTGAAAAATATCATGGGACTCTGGATGATCCAGTCTGTCCGCCACGAAGTGAACGATCAGTACAGCTTCTCCCAGATCTGTGATATGGCAGAAGAAGAAAAGGATTTTCCGTCCCGCGTGGACTGCAATGACGAGTGTTTCCTTTCCCCGGATAATATGACGGAGGAGGTTAAGGATTATTGCAGAAGAACCGGGCAGAAGGTTCCGGAAAACTTCGGACAGCTGGCGACGGTTATCTATACGTCACTGGCGGACTGTTATGCGAAGACAGCGAAGGAACTGGAAGAACTCACAGGAAGAACCTATTCCCGCATTCATATTGTAGGAGGGGGATCCAACGCGGATTATCTGAACCGGCTGACAGCCAGAGCGACGAAGAAGGAAATCCACGCAGGCCCCGGCGAGGGAACTGCCATCGGGAACATCACGGCGCAGATGCTGAAGTCCGGAGAATTTAAGAGTGTGGAAGAGGCGAGGGACAATATTCACGCTTCTTTCGGTATTAAGGTCTACAATCCGGACGGGTCGGTCCGCCAGTAACATACGATAAGGCTGCTTTGCCGGCATTGCCGGCTGTGTAAGTGCTGCGAATGCAGCAGAAAGATGAAAAAGGAGGAATAGCTCGTGACTGTAGAAGAGAAGTATAAAATTGCAAAGGAAGAGTATGCGAAATACGGTGTAGATACCGATCAGGCCATTGAGACGCTCAAAAATGTCCCGGTTTCTCTGCACTGCTGGCAGGGAGACGATGTGACCGGTTTCGATCAGGACGGTCCGCTTACGGGGGGCATCCAGACGACCGGAAACTATCCGGGAAGGGCAAAAACACCGGAACAGCTGATGCAGGATATCGAAAAGGTGATGTCCCTGGTTCCCGGAAAGGTAAAGCTGAACCTCCATGCCAGCTATGCGATTTTTGAGGACGGGAAAGCCGTAACCAGAGACAAGCTGGAGCCGAAGCATTTCCAGAAATGGGTGGATTTTGCGAAAGAGCATAAAATGGGGATTGATTTCAACCCGACATTTTTCTCTTATCCGGTTGTCGGAGCGGACGGCATGAACCTGTCCAGCACGGATGAGTCTGTGCGGAAGTTCTGGATTGAGCACGGAAAATGCTGCGTCCGTATCTCCAGTTATTTTGCGGAGCAGACCGGCGTACCCACAGTTATGAATATCTGGACGGGAGACGGGCTGAAGGATATTCCGGCAGACCGCATGGGACCCAGAATGCGCTATAAGGATTCGATTGACCAGATCCTTTCGGAGCCCTACGATTTCAGCAAGGTAAAACCGACCGTGGAGTCCAAGGTCTTTGGCATCGGGGTGGAATCCTACACCTCCGGTTCCGCGGAATTTGCGCTCAGCTACGCGGCATTTAACCGCGACAAATGCATGCCGCTGATGGATAACGGACATTATCATCCCACAGAGGTTGTTTCCGATAAAATCCCGGCGCTGCTGTGCTTCTTCCCGGAAATTGCCCTGCACATCACCCGTCCGGTCAGATGGGACTCTGACCATGTCGTCCTGTTTGATGACGAGACAAAGGAGATGGCGAAGGAGATTGTCCGCAATAAGGCGATTGACAGAGTGCATATGGCTCTGGATTATTTTGATGCCAGCATCAACCGTGTCTCCGCCTGGACAGTCGGTTTCCGCAGCTGGCAGAAGGCCATGCTCAACGCCATGCTGCTGCCGAATGATCATCTGAAGGAGCTGCAGGATGCGGGAAACTTCACGCAGCTGATGGTGGATCAGGAAGCGGCAAGAATCCTGCCCTTTGGATTTGTGTGGGATTACTACAACGAAGTATGCGGCTCTCCGGCGGAGGGCTGGTTCGATGAGATCCGCAAATATGAGGCGGACGTGCAGTCAAAACGCTGAAAAACAGCAGCAAAATTAATTGTAACTGTTCAGAACCCCCTGCTTACTGCAGGACGATCTCAGCGTTCCCAGCAAAAGCAGCTGTCAAAGCTTCATAAGCGCTGATACCGTGCTTCCTGC
>CACVSR010000081.1 GCA_902756775.1 uncultured Lachnospiraceae bacterium
AGCCGCATACCGCAGCGGATTCTGGAACTCCGGATCAGGCTCCGGAAATAGGAAGGTGTTCCCGCTGCCGGCGTGGCCGGACCGTGATCCGTAATTCCCAAAAGCCGCAGTCCTTTCTTTTTTGCGGCCTTTGCCATGTCCGCGATGGTACTGGAGGAGCCGTGGCCGCTGGCAATCGTGTGTGTGTGCATATCACAGGTATACATTCTGTCCGTCCCCCGCTTTATCTCTTCATTGCTTCATATGCTGTCACTGCCGCTCTTGTCGAAATATCACACCGGAGCGTGTATGCCGGCACCGTATTCAGCAGCCTGCGAAGCAGCATCTCGTATCTCTGCCGGTTCTCCCATGTCTCCGGACAGAAGCACTGCATTCTTGCCTTCTCCAGCGCCTCCTGCCAGCCCAGCCGGCGGATGCAGACGGAATCCCCCTTTTCCAGAAAGGCAATGCCCCTGACACGAATTTTCAGATTGCAGCCCAGATGTCTCTTACCGTCCCAGGGTGTGCCGTAAGCATATACCGCCGTGGAACCCGCCGGATTCCGAACCGGATTAGACCCGCCGGAACATGTCAGCGTACCGGAATCTCCGTACTCTGTCAGCATTCCGGAAAAATCCGAATCTCCCTCCCTGTCAAAAAAGCGGAGAAGCGGCTTGTCATCGTTTATCACGACTGCCGCTTCTCCGAATGCTTTTTTCCACATGGCGGCATGCGTGGATTTCCCTGCTCCCGAAGCTCCGGAAAACAGATACGCCGCGCCCTGATATTCCACCGCAGACGCGTGAAAAAACATGACTTCTCTCTTCAGCGCCTGCTCACAGAAAGAACGGTAAACCGCCATAGACTCCAGATAATCCCCGGAAAAACCGCTGCCTTCCAGACGGCGTTCTTTTTCCCGCAGAGCAGCCGTCATCGCAACAGAAACATCCGGAACCAACGGCATTTTTTCATCGGGAAGCAGATAGGGACGCAGCTGCTCCTCCGTACGGGTTCCAATCTCTGTTATTTCGGTGTTCAATTCCGCAAGCCTGTACATTGGCATTTCTTTTCCCTGCCGTTCTCTCCGCGTTTACGTGTTCCGCTCTCCTGCGTGCTTCATAACATCCCGGATGACCTCCTGGCGGATTCCGTCCCTCCGGATATTTTCCGCCTTATAGTCCTCATACCTTGCGCAGATATACAGGTAATCCGCAAGACGGTTCAGATATTGCATGGCCTTTTTATCCGCCACATACTTCTGCGCCACCGTGCGGAACCGGCGTTCCGCCCTCCTTGCCACCGCCCTGGCAACATCCAGCCTGGCAGACTCCTCGCAGCCGCCGTACAGAACAAAATCCTTTATCCGCGGAAAGGAATCCTCAATCCTGTCAATCCAGGCCTCCAGCTTTTCCGTCTCCTTCTCGTCAAACCGGTATTCCCGCTTCATGGGATCTGCTATGCCTGACATAATTCCCATCAGAAGACGCTGGATATGGGTAATTTCCCGCCGCAGATCCTCTCCGGCAAGAACCTTTGCCATTCCCAGATGGCTGTTCAGTTCGTCAATGGTGCCCAGAAGCTCGATTCTGTCATCTGTCTTCAGAACGCTTTTTCCGTCCAGAAGAGAGGTTCTTCCGTTGTCACCTTTTCTTGTGTATATTTTCATCTTTCTGTCCTTATACACAGATACGGATTTAATCCGCCGCTTTCAATCCCAGCTTCTTTATGACCCTGGCGCTGTCGGCTCCCATCGCCCTGCACTGCTCAAACGTAGGCATGTGCCTGGCTTCTACATTTCTGCCGACACGCATTCCTCTGATCTGAAGAACAACATCCACACCGGAAATACCGATACCGGAACCCAGCATGGAGTCCTCCGCGGCCTGATGGGCCAGAACATTCACATCCGTCTCCTCTCTGCGGAAGATCTCGAAGAAAACGCCTTCTTCTTCAATCCCGGCGCAGATCTCCCGAAGGAAATCCGGATCCGGACGACTTGCGTAAATAAAAATAGATGGTCTTCTGGAAATCATTTCCGTTCCCCCGCGTAGGAAAGCACAAGACCCGTGGCCACCGCATTCCGCGGCCCCTCTGTTCCCCTGATGTTTCCTCTTCCGCAGACAATCCGCCAGCTGACAAAATCCTCCGTCAGCATCTCCGGAATTTCAAAATCCAGGGCGGAGCCTCCTACCAGAACCACATTGGAAATTTTTTTCAGGTTGTGCTCCGGCGCTACTTTCCTGAGCGCCCGCTCCGCATTCGTCAGGAACACCTTTTTTTTGGCGTCCCGGCGAACCTGACGGATTTTTTCAAGGGGAATGTCCTTCTCCACCCGGACAAGCCCGTCCGGAGTCAGAAGAACAACTCTTCCGTAGAACCGAGGGTCAATGGATTCCTCTACAAAATGCATCTCCCCGTCCTCCAGCCGCATATGGAACAGGCTCTCCACCCTGGCGAGAGGATACCGCTTGATCTGCTCCGCCATGCTGCGCTCGGGAAGTCCAAGCTCGGTCTGGATAAGCATGGATACCAGCTCCCCCGCTCCGGCCTGATGTGTGATCACCACGTGACCGTCCTTATGAATAACGGCGGCATCGGTAGAACCTCCGCCCATATCCAGGATAGCCAGCGGCAGCTGTGTCCCCGGCGTTGTAAGCGCCCCCAGAGAAGCCATCACCGCCTCTACACCGGCTACCGTCACCTTTGTGTGAAGCTCTTCCTCCAGCTTCGCGGCAATTTCCCGCATGGGAAGCTGCTGCGTGCGGACCATGGCCGCAATGCCGACCGCCTTCTCCAGACAGGTCTCGCCGGCAAGTGCCCCGGAAATCAGAACCGGCGCCAGCGTATCCACGGCCAGAACGTCTGTGATCCGAACCGCCGGACTGTCCCCCCTGCTGACATCCGCCATTCCTTTTTTAATTCTGGAAAACATGTTTCCGACATTGGTTCCCGGCTGCCCGGTGATGTCCCGGATCTCGCCCGCTCCTTCCACTGCGGCCATAATGTTCTCCGCGCCCTCGTCCAGGCTGATCGTGGCCGGATGCTCCGCATCCAGATAGATTTCCCCGGCGGGAAGAACATTTTCCCGGACATCCCCGTTAGGGGTCTTGATGACGACAGCGCTCCTGCTGCCGATCAGGCTTCTTGCAATCGGCGTGACCGCGCGGGTCTCCTGGGGATCAAGATGCAGGAGAGTCGCAATCCCGTAAGGATTGGAGAGCATACGCACGGACTGTCCGGGAAGAGCAACCTCGATGGCTGCCTGCCTGCCCTCCGGAACCTTGTCGATTCTGGCAACCTCATCGACAATGGGGATTTTCCTGTGAATCCGGTTTTCCACCAGCACCGCCTCATCGGCCTGAAGAATCATGCCGACCACCTGAATGCGGTCCGAAAGGCCATTCAGTCTTTCCGAAATCTCCTCGTAGCCAGAGGAAGCGGAAGCAAAAACAATATAAGGAACCGATTCGGCGGCACGATCCAGATGTTCGTAGGAGAGCAGCGTTCCTGCTGCCTGTCCGGCTCCTGCAGGCGTAGACGGATTGTGGCCGATCATAGAGGAATCTGTGATAATCGTCTCTGTAAGCGTTTCCATGGCCGTGTCGCCGATGACCGGCGCCGCCTCGTTCAGACGGATCAGGCTGATCTCCGAGACGTCCCTGCCCAGAGATGCCATGGCTCTGGTCAGTGCGGCCTTGATTCCGTGGATATTGGCAGGGGTTCCCTTGGTGCCTGTCGTCATCACCGAGGCACTGGAAAGAAAGCGCACCGGCTCTCTGCCGACGCACTCTCCGATACACACCTCTGTTGTTGAATTGCCGATATCTACACCTGCAAGAATCATCTGCTTTTTCTTTCTCCCTGACTCTGCCCTTCGCCGCGGATCCCTGTCCGCAGTTATTTCAGAAGAATCCCTCTCTTTTCATAAACCCCGGCGGCTTCCAGCACCAGTTTCGCGCAGTTGGGCGCCTGATAGGTATGCAGAAGCTCTTCTGCCATCTGCTCCAGTTCCTGCCTGGTGGAACGGTTCGGCCGAAGCTTGTTGTACATCTTCAGGATAATATCATCCGGAACACGGGTCAGCTCCGCCGCCCTCTCAAAATTCTTCTCCATCGGGCCGTTCCCGGCCTCTTTTGCGACCTGCCCCTGCGCCTTCAGCGTCTCCGGAGCGATCTTGATATCATCGGAGCTGATATGCCCTTTCAGAACCTCGTCCAGCGTAATATCCGCCAGCTTTTTCCCGGTTCTGGAAACAATCCGCTCTCTCTCATGTTCTCCCAAAGGATACCGATAATCCATCACTGATCCCTCCACTCTATAATTCCCAGTTCAGGGCTGAGCTGCTCGGTCTCTGCGATATGCATGATGGCCGCCTTTACCTGATATTTGGGACGAACCATCGGATCATTGACGGAGGGAACCGGCGTTACCGTCTCTCCCTTTACATACTTCGCAGCATTCTTTCCGATGTGCCGATAGGTTTCCGGCGTCATCAGCGGAGCCTGCGGAAACAGCTCCAGATTAGACAGGGGATACAGATCCTTCTGGCTGATGACGGTTGTCCCCTTGGACTGAATGCCGATGCCGATGCCGGATCCGGCCAGCTTTGCGGATTCCAGCGCCATAAATCCCACATCCGAGGTGTCCAGAATCTTCACCACACGGGGTACCATGCCCTCTTCCTCAATACCGGCTTTCACATTACGGAGCACCTCTTCCAGCGGGATGCCGCCGATTGTTTTCTTTATTTCTCTCTGAAAAGCGGCGCCGACACCGATCACCACTTCTTTCGGGTCCGTTCCCTTTTCCGCCTTCGGATAAGAGGAATAATCCGTTTTTCTCTCATTGATTCTTGTCCGTCCCGCCATGGAAGGAATATCATCCTCGCCCAGCCCGGACGCCAGCTCACGCACCTGTTTTCTTACCGCCGCCGCATCGGGAAGATCCAGCAGCGTATTTTTCACATTGCCGGAAGGCGTCAGATCCAATCCGTCCTGCGTGTTCTGCGCCTTCATCTGACGGACGACGGCCTCCGCGATCTGTCTGACTAATTCTTCTGAAATCTGCATCTCGCTCCTCCGCATCAAATATCCATCGGGTTGATTCTGTGAGGAATCCTCTTGATTTCCTCCCAGCGCTCCCCTTCCAGACGATACCCGGTACCGGGTCCCAGATAATCATTTGGCGTGTTGACACCGGACATCACCTTGAAGTTTTTATCCAGAATAGCCGCCGTCTGCATGTAGTCGCCGATCACCCGCTGTTCCAGCATGGCCAGGACATTTTCCGCCAGATCAGTGAAGCCGGTCTCCGCAAGCGCCCGCACAACATCGACACCGGTAATTCCCCGTTTCATGACATCCTCCGCGGACATCAGATCCGCCGCAACATCCCTGGGAAGTGTGTCCCTGCTTCCATGTGCGTAGGTAATGGCCTCTACCTGTTCATCGGTTACCTCTGCCAGACCCAGCTGACGGAAAACGGCCTGCACGGCCCTTGCCGCCTTATTCCGGACAGCAATGACATCCGCCTCTTTTACCGGACGAAGTCCTCCGTCAACCTGCATATCTCTCTGGAATACATTGTAGTCGTCGAAATCTTCCGCGTCAAAATTGGATCCCGCGAACATATTGTCATAATTCGGTTCCGCCGCGTAGCCGGAGAAGATAAAATCCGTTCCCGGAAGGAATTCCAGCATGGTTCTCGCTGTGCGGCGCATATCGGAATTAGAAAAGCTCTGGTCGTTAGAGGAAGCGCATTCCAGTCCCAGAAGCGCCGCCACCAGGTTCTCGCCCAGTACCTCCCGGATGCCGGCCGGAACCGCCCCCGGAATACCGATACAACTGACAGAGCCGTTCTGAATTCCCTGGCTGCCCGCTCCCTTTGTCACATAGAGGCAGCGGCACTCAAGATAAAGCATGGACTTTTTCTCACTGCTTCCCATCAGAACCTCAGAACCGGAACCGGAGGTAAACCGGACCTTCAGTCCGCGGGACGCATACGCGGAATTCAGAAACGCCTTGGAATAGGGCGTGTCATCGCCGTCGATAAAGACTTTTTCCGTCCCGTAGACAGAGAGCGTTTCCGCGTAGGTGGTAAGCCCCCGGATGCCAAGCTCCAGCTCTGTCGCCTCCTCCGCGGAGCACTGCGTCAGAACGCCGGGCCGGCCCGCCTGCGAGCCAATCAGCAGCCCCATGGCATCCAGCGGGGCGTATCTCGCCACGCCCATGGTGGTTTCCTCCTCCGCGAATCCCCGGAGAGCGCCTTCCGCCGCATCCGCGGCAATCTGCACGGGATCGTCCTTCAGATTCGTAATATGCGCCTGATTTCCCGGTTTCTTTCTGGCGCGCATTTTCTGCATGCCCATCATCATCTCAACCACATTCAGCTGATTGATGACTTCTTTCATCTTTGCCGGAGTGATGCCGGAAATAATTCTCAGGACATCCTTTCTGGGGGTATCAATGTCTACAATTTTCCTGGCGATCTCCAGCGAGGACATAGCCATGGAACTTTCCGCCCTGTCTGTATTGATGGCATAATCGGCGATAAACTGATCCAGAAAATCAAAATCCTCCTGTTCTTTGCCGTCCAGCTCCACAATTTTTCCGTTTTCCACACGGACAGAGGGCTTCGGATCATAGGGGCTGTCCATTGCCACAAACCCCATCTCCGGCCATTCATTAATATATCCGTCCTTATTTACCGGACGCTGATCCAGTATTTCAAAACGCTTTGATCTTTTCACCGTTTTTCTCCTGTACGCAGAATCAGGACTGGCCTGTCAGCTCTGCGAATACCTTCAGTCCGTAAACCGCCACGTCATTATCCTCCTCGCCGGTACCTCCGCTGATTCCCAGCCCGCCGACGATGGTTCCTTCAATTTTCAGCGGGACGCCGCCGCCGAAGGCTACAATTTTTCCGTCGTGCATTGCCTCCAGACCGTAGAATGTGCCTCCCGGCTGAACCATCCGGGAGAGCTCCATGGTAGACATTTTCACGGCAACCGCCGTATATGCCTTTTGCGTGGCGACCTGATAGCTGACAAGAAAAGCATTTTCCATTACGTGGACAGCCACCGGGTTCCCATGCGCATCGTCTACCGCGATGACACAGGCCATTCCCCTTGACCTGGCATAAGCCTCCACCCGATCCATCAGCTTCTTGGCCAGTTCCAGAGAAACCGATCCCTTGATGCGGCTGACCATATTGCTGATCGTTATGTTTTCATCCATGGATACCCGTCCTCACTTTCTGTTAATGCGGGCGCGCCGCCGACACCTTTTTCCGTACTCCTGTCCGCGCGATAAAAAAATAGTCTTACGGCACTGTAAGGACATTATAGAACAGTAATCACAAATGCGCAATATGAATCCGGAGGAAATATTCAAAAAGCCACACTTTCGTGTGGCAATTCAACACAATCTCACATTTTTTTGTCCGGCGATCAGATCACCCAGTCACTGAACTCGTCCAAATCCCCCTTCGGGCCGCCGTGGCTGTACTCCAGCTCCGGGGCACGGGCGGAAACCTTCATGTTCGCGGGAACCGAGTGAACCACAAAGGTGTTGCCGCCGATGGTCACATCATCACCGATGACCGTATCTCCGCCCAGGACAGAAGTCCCCGAATAGATTGTCACCCGGTTTCCGATTGTCGGGTGCCGTTTCACCCCTTTCAGCGCCTGTCCTTTTCTGGTAGAAAGGCCGCCAAGTGTCACGCCCTGATAGATTTTCACATTATCGCCGATAATGGTGGTTTCCCCGATAACGATACCGGTTCCGTGGTCTATAAAAAAATACTTTCCAATGGCAGCTCCCGGATGGATATCAATTCCCGTCTTGCTGTGCGCATATTCCGTCATTACGCGGGGAATCAGAGGAACCTTCGCCACCCACAGTTCATGCGCAATCCGGTAAATAGAGATAGCCATCAGA
>CACVSR010000082.1 GCA_902756775.1 uncultured Lachnospiraceae bacterium
GTGGACATCTTCTCCGTGTACAAGGGCTATGAGGTGGAATTCATTATGACCCCCAACCCCGAAGGAAAGTCCCAGAAGCGTAACCAGCGGAAGCATCGCGTTTTTCAGCACATGCCGCCACAGGATGTTATTCCTTTTCAGTCCGCGCAGCCTTCCGCCCCACACATATCCGCGGTGCAGCTCCTCCAGAACCGCAGCCCTCACCTGCCTGGTATAGACCGCCGTCATGGACACCGCCAGCGTAACCGACGGCAGAATCAAATCCCGGAAGCCGGTGCCCGTGGACATGACCGGGAGCCATCCAAGCTTCAGCGCAAAGAAATACATCAGCATCAGGGCAACCCAGAACCCCGGAAGAGCGTTTCCGATAAATGTAAGAAACCGGACGAAATAATCTGCCGCTTTATTATGACGCACGGCCGTAAGCATACCCAGAGGAAAGGAAAAAACGACAACTAAAAAAAGTGAAAACAGAGCCAGCTTCAGCGTCGGCCAGAGACGCGCGGACATGACGGCCATCACAGGCTTTTTCAGTACAAGGGAGGTACCCATATCCCCGCGGAACACTCCTGACAGCCAGCTTCCGTACTGGACGAGAAACGGGCGGTTCAGCCCCATCTCCTCTCTGGTCTGTTCAATCACCTCTTCATCCGGAATACTCCCGGCGGACGCATACATCGCACGCGCCGGGTCGCCCGGCGCAAGGTACATCAGCCCGAATGTAAGAAAGCTGATGCCAAACAGCACCACGATTATCTGAATGATTCTTTTTCCCACCTGTTTGCCTGTCAAGCCGGAGTACCTCTCTTCCTTCTGTATTTACTCCTCGGAGCGCAGGCCGAGCCTCTCACGGCTCAGCCGCATCTCCATGTTTTTGCCGACGTTCTTTTTTCTTCTTATAATCACCGCAAACTGCACCATAAATAAAACAGCCGCAGTTGCCCAGGTAACCGGATAGACGGCAGCCAGGGCGCTGATCGAATGGAATTTCGCCGACGCAATCGCCAGCAGGGCAATTCTCAGTCCGCACATGGACGCAAGAATGGTAACCATTGACTCCATAGAATATCCCATCCCGCGGAGTGCGCCTCCGTATATCTCCAGAAGCGGATAAATCCAGTAAAACGGAAAGGAAATCCCGGCAATCAGCAGAGCATCCGCAACCACTTCCTCATTTTTCATGAACCAGCCGAAAACTGTTTCTCTGAAAATCAGTATAACAGAAGCCAGCAAAAAAGTAAGCACCGCCCCTGTGACAGCCGCAATCAATGTTCCCTTCTCCACACGCCGGTATTTCCCCGCCCCGGTATTCTGACCGGCAAAAGTCGTCGCGGCCTGTCCGAACCCGACGATCGGGAAATAAATGAAGTTCTCTACTTTATAATAGGTGGCGAAGGCTGCGACTGCAGTTTCTCCGTAGGCGTTGATATAAAACTGTATGATGATATTTGAAAACGTAATGAGAACTGTCTGAATTCCGGAGGGCAGCCCTACCCGGAGGACATCCGAAAGAATGCGCCTGTCTAACCGCAGCTTTTTCCATGAAAACCTCACCGGGCTCTCCTGCCTGTGAAGGCTGGCGGCCGATAAGATGGCAGAGAGAACCTGCGATAAGAAAGTGGCAATCGCCACCCCGGCGACTCCCAGAGGAATGACCAGCAGAAAGAATGCATCCGCCGCCACATTGAAGACCCCGCAGACTGCCAGAATCCGGAAAGGCGTTCTGGAATCCCCGTATGCCCGCTGCGTCCCGGAACCCATATTGTAAAAAACCATAAAAGGCAGGCTCAGGGAATAAATTCTCATATAAACGACTGCATCTTCCATGCATTCCCGCGGGGTGTTCAGCAGAAGAAGAATCGGTCTGGCAAGAAACAGGCATGCAAGCATCAGCAGCGTTCCCGCCGTCAGGCCAAACAACAGTGAAGTATGAAGCGCTTTCTCCGCCCGGATTCTGTCCCGCGCGCCAACTGCCTGCGCGATGACCACGCTGGTTCCTACGGCAATTCCGGAAAACATTCCGATCTCGCAGGAGATCAGGGTGCTGCTGGCTCCCACTCCGGCCGCCGCAGCCGTATCAAGAAGATTCCCGATAAAAATAAAATCAACGGTATTATACAGCTGCTGAAAGAGGCTGCTCCCGATCATAGGCAGAAGAAACGCCAGCATCGGCTTAAAGATCGGTCCCTCTGTTAAATCTGTTTTTTTTGGTTTTCCGCCCATCTGCAGTGTTCCTGTTCTTTTCTTTTAAAAAACACCCCGGCCTGCCATCAGACAGAGCATTGCGCAAAGCCTAATGTCTGTCAAAGACAGACAGAAGCCATCTTTGCCAACCTTCCAAAAGACATCGCAGTGCGAAAAAGCCGCTGCACGGCATGCTGTCTCTGCATCTCCTGAAAAAAGCAGGATCGCCCGCATCTCTCATGCGAATCCAATCCTGCGTGATGATGATTACCGAATCAAAAGCACGGCCTCAGTCACCTGCATACAGCTGACTGAGGGTCTATTAGCACGGTAACAAACGAAAACAAGTACAGTCAGGAAACCCGCTCCGTCCGGACCCGATCAGGAGATGTCCGTCTTCTCATCTACCCAGTAGAAATCCGCGGGAGTCGCATAAACATTGGAAACATTTTTCTTCATGACAAAATTGATACTCGGATAGCAGTAATAAATTGCTACCGCGTCATCCAGAAGAACCTGCTCCGCCTGTTTTACCAGATCTTTCCTCTGCGTCGGATCCGCGGTAACAGACACCTGCTTCATCAGGTCATTAAACTCCTTGCTGTCATATCCGGTCGCGTTGTAGGTACCGCCCTCACAGAAATAGGTATTGATCTGGTTCTCCGGATCTCCGCAGTTCATCATGTTGATACTCATGCATAGCATGTCATAATCACCGGACTTCTGACGATCCATGACCACAGAAGTGTCTTGCACGTCCGGAGTGATCTTAATCCCGATCTCCGCCAGTGCTGCCTGTGTCGCCTCTACCATGATCTGCTGCTCCGGACGTCCGGTGTAATATACATAATCCAGGTCAATCGGATTTCCGTCCGGATCTTCCCGGAACCCGTCTCCATCCACATCCTTATATCCCGCGTCATCCAGCAGTTTTACCGCGCTGTCCGGATCATAGGAATTCGGATCCTTTAATTCGTCATACCCATAATCCGCCGCAGAGGTCAGCAGTGTAATTCCCGGCGTATACTGCCCCTTCAGCAGATTCGTGCAGTAGGTTTCTTTATCCAGAGACCGGAGAATCGCCTCGCGCAGAACAATGTCTCCCAGCTGCTTATTTTCATTCATAAAGCCGATGGTGGTCCGTCCGCTGGTGCCCTTTTCTACGGTGTAATCCGGATCATCCTCAAAAGTTCCTACATCGTTCATGCTCAGATTATATACCGCGTCAAATTCTCCCGACTGCAGCGCCATGGTAATGGCCGACTGATCCTCTGTATAGACGAAATCAATCTTATCAAGGGCGACATCCCCTCCCCAGTAATTTTTATTTTTCACCACAACACATTCCTTTGTCGTAGGGTCGTAGGAGTCCATGACAAACGGGCCGGTGCTGATGGGGCCTTCCGTGGAGATGTTGGAATTATCAACCGTTGTGTCGATGATGGTAAACAGGGGATCCGCCAGCTTGTTCGGCATAATCGGCTCCGGATTTTCCGTCTTGATGGTCAGCGTCTGCCCGTCCGCGGTAATCTCCGAGGGCGTAAAATATTCCGGTCCCCTCTGCCCGTTTTCAAATACATTTTCAATAGAAGCCTTCGCCAGATCCGCAGTCAGCTTTGTACCGTTGGAAAAGGTCACGTTATCCCGGATGGTAAAGGTCCACTCCGTGTAATCATCATTGCTGGAGAAGTCATCGTTGACAAGCCAACCGGAAATAGACATATCGTCGTTCATACGTGTCAGCGTCTGCCCGATCCCGTAGCGGAGCGCATACCATCCGTCATAGTCCACAACCGGATCCATACCGGAGGCTGTCGCCTGGCCGCTTCCGATGGTCAGAACCTTTTCGCCTCCGGCAGAGGACGATGCCGACGTCTCCGTGCTCCCGGTCTGCGCGGAAGGGGACGCGGCAGACGTTCCCTGTGCCGCAGAGGAGGATTCTGTTCCCCCGCTGCTGCCGCAGCCCGCCAGAATGCCTGCCGCCACCGCGGCGGCAAGAAAAAGTGCCTCTCTCTGTTTTGTTTTTCTCCTCATAGATATCTTCCTCCTAATTACCCTCTTTAAAATGCATGATAGGGCATCCTCTTTTCAAGTTGAAGCCCCCCAGGGGGATCCTGCGGCGATTTTCTCTCCACACGTTTCCAAAGCGCGGCTTTCCGTGCTTCTTCTCTTACAAAAAGAAATCTCTCCCGGACAGCAGTTTTTCCTGCTGTCCGGGAGAGATTTCAACATACAGACAGATAACGCCTGACTTTTCCCGAAATACTGCAGTCAGATTTTTTTTACAAACAGGCAGCGGATCGCATTTAACACGGCAAGAATCATGACTCCTACATCTGCCAGGATAGCCACCCACATGTTTGCGATACCCAACGCGCCCAGAATCAGGCAGGCAATTTTCACCGTCATGGTAAATACGATATTTTGATGGACGATGTGCAGACACTTCTGGGAAATGCGGATTCCCTGCGAGATTTTCAGAGGGTCATCATTCATCAGGACGACATCCGCCGCCTCGATTGCCGCGTCCGATCCGAGCGCACCCATGGCAATCCCGATGTCCGCTCTTGCCAGAACCGGCGCGTCATTGATCCCGTCTCCGACAAAAGCCACCTTTTTTCCGGTTCCCTCGTTTTCTTTCAGGAGTTCCTCCACAACCGTAACTTTATCGGCGGGAAGCAGACCGGCACGATAATCCGTCAGCCCGACCTCCTCTGCGACAGAGGACGCCACCTTTTCGATATCCCCGGTCAGCATCACTTCTTTCTCCACACCGGCCTTTTTCAGCTCCGCCATGGCCTCCCTGGAGTGTTCCTTCAGCTCGTCTGTGATCAGAATATGACCCGCATACTGCCCGTCTACGGCGACATGAATGACGGTCCCGATGTGGTGACAGGCAACCGGCTCCACTCCGGTTCTCCGCATTAGCCTGTCATTCCCGACGGCCACGTGCACACTGCCGTCAATAACAGCTTCCACACCGTAGCCGCTGATTTCCTTCACTTCGGTAACACGGGTCTGGTCCACGTTTTTTCCGTATGCTTTCTGGAGGCTCAGGCTGATGGGGTGCGAGGAATGGCATTCCGCCAGCGCGGCATACTCCAGTATTTTTTCTTCTTCCACCGGGCTGTGATGTACGCCCGCCACGGCGAAATTCCCCTTTGTAATCGTCCCGGTTTTGTCAAAGGCTATTGTTTTCACCTTTGCCAGCAATTCCAGATAATTCGATCCCTTGATCAGAATTCCCTGGCTTCCCGCTCCACCTAGTCCTGCAAAGAAGCTGAGGGGAATGCTGATGACCACCGCGCAGGGACAGCTGATAACCAGAAAAGTACAGGCACGCAGAAGCCAGTCTCTCCAGATGTCCGCCACGGACGCGTAATTCCCAAGCCCTGTAAACATACAGACAACCGGAACCAGGATTCCCAGCGCCAGGGCGGAATACACGACAACCGGTGTATACACACGGGCGAATTTCGAGATGAAGTTTTCCGCGTTCGCCTTTCTGGACGCCGCGTTCTCAACCAGGTCCAGAATCTTGGACGCTGTGGATTCCTCAAATTCCGCCGTCGTCCGGATCTTCAGGACGCCGCTGGTATTGATCATCCCGCTGAGCACTTCACTGTCCGGCCCCACGTCCCGGAGCATACTCTCTCCGGTCAGCGCCGCCGTATTCACCGATGAATTCCCTTCCACAACAATCCCGTCGATCGGCACTTTTTCTCCGGGCTGAACAACAATGATGCTGCCGGTCTCCACTTCATCAGGTTCCACGCGCTCCAGCTGTCCGCCGTCTCCCTCGATATTCGCGTAATCCGGACGGATGTCCATCAGTTCTGAGATATTTCTCCGGCTTTTTCCCACTGCATAACTCTGGAAAAGCTCTCCCACCTGATACAGCAGCATAACCGCCACGCTCTCCGGATACTGTCCCAGAACGATAGCGCCTATCGTAGCAATCGTCATCAGAAAATGTTCATCGAAAGGTTTTCTGTTTTTGATCCCCTGAATTGCTTTCCAAAGGACGTCATACCCGCAGATCAGATATGGCACCAGGAATAAGGCAAACAGAAGAGCCGGGTGTATGTCTGCCTCTATCACTCCTTCGGCAAGAAGAAAAAGCGGAATATACAGAACAGCCGCGGCAAGAATCCGGATCAAAAGTTTTTTCTGTTTCTTATTCATTGAACTCCTCCCCCTCCCGGACTATGCCATTTTTCATGCCGCACAGCAGGAGGACTGCCGCAATTCCGGGGCTGCATAGTCAGGAACACAGTTCTTAAAGGAATACTTCACAGTCACTCTCTACCTTTTTACAGTTTGTGCGCACTCTCGGCATAACCTCCGCCGGATCCGCACCCTCGTCGAATTCAACCTTCATTTTAAGCGTCATAAAGCTGACACTGGCATCTTTGACGCCGTCTGTTTTTTTGGCGGCTTCTTCCATCAGATTTGCACAGTTTGCGCAGTCCACATCGATCTTATACGTTTTTTTCATGTTCTCTCCTCTTACTGTCCGGCAGCCGTTGCCCGGTTGTTCATTTGATTGTTTGTTCAACTGTTAAAGTCATTATAGCATGCTCTGTCATGCTGTCAACGGGTAATTCGGAATCTTTTTCATCTCACCTCTTTTTCAAATATTCTGAACCGCTGTCTCTTTCCCGTTTACAGCGGCAATTACAAAATGAGTGGAAAATCCTTCTGCTGTTCCGTATTTCAGCTTCTTCTGCGGGTAATAGATTTCCTCTGCCACAATATCAAACCCGAGTCTGGGAAGGACAACATCATCCCACTCAAATGGTCTCTTCATGTTTGTCAGGGGCAGATGGTATGCCGTCTCATCACACAGAGAGGGATCAAACGGCTCTCCCTGATGATACCCTCCGGCCAGCTCCCGATATTTCTCCCTGTATTCCCATGATTCCCGGTCACGAAGATACCGGTACTGGTCGCCGTCTGCGTATATCAGCATCCCGCCAGGCTTCAGCACCCTCTGCCACTGTCGCAGCGCCTCCTCCGGATCCGGCAGCGCCCAGGTGACCAGCCTTGAAACTACTGCGTCAAAGGAATTGTCCTCAAACGGAAGATTGTCCGCGCTTGTGCAGAGGAATCTGGCATTCAGCCCCCGCTTACTCAGATTTTTCGCTGCCTGGTCTAGCATCCCTTCCGTAAGATCCGTCGCTGTTACCTGGTGGCCGAGTCTGCACATAGCGGCAGAAACCATCCCTGTCCCGCATCCTACATCGAGAATTTTTCTCCCCTGACCCGGAATAAAGCGACCGAAATCATAAGCAATCCGGTCCACTTCCTCCTCACTGAATCCGTAGGTTTCTGATCTGTAATTCCAATACCGGCGCATGCGGTTCTCTGCTTCTTCCCTCTCTTTTTTCACCGCACAGATTTCAAACAGGGGAGACTCCCCATAAAGCTCCTTCTCCCATTCTTCATACAGCGTTTTTCCGATATCTTCCTGAACTGTCACCTGAAACCCCAGTTCCTCCAGAACATTTTCATCCCAAACCGGGCGCGTCTTTCTTGTCAGAGGACAGGTCTCCAGATACTCCATGTTGCCTTCCGATACAAT
>CACVSR010000083.1 GCA_902756775.1 uncultured Lachnospiraceae bacterium
CCCAGAAGGACCTTGTTAAAGCTGTTCAGCGCGCTGGTGGCCGCCGACACCTGGATCAGAATATCCGGACAGTAGGCATCATTCTCTACCATCTTTTCGATTCCCCGGATCTGGCCTTCCACCCGTTTCAGCCTGGTTAAGAGCGCTTTCTGCTCCTGCGCTGTCCGCTTTTTATGCCTCCCTCTGCCGCAGCAGGATTCCTCCTGCGCCGACTGAACCGCCCCGCCGTCTGCGCAGCATTTTTTTTCTGATCCGTCTATCCCGTTTTCCGCAGCAGCAATACTTTCTGCTCCCGGCTTTTTTTCAACCGCCATAATCTTTTCCTTTCCTCTGCCGCATGCCAGCGCACCATGTATGCGCAAATCTGGATACCCCCATTGGGTATCCTGTATGTGTAGAATATACCCTTTGGGGGTATCTGTCAAGGGCAATTAAAGAAGACCTCTGTATTTTTTCTGCCGACATGATATGATTGCAGTGGCAGGAAGCCTTTCTACCCCAACATCATCATGGCATGACAACAACAGCAGAGGTGTCTGCCTTGTATTCGATTGACAGATCTCAGAAACAACTCAAATGAGAAAGATGAAGAAGCGAAATAAGATGGATACTAAAGAAGAAAAAATGCGTTCTCACGATATGGATATGCTGAACGGACCGCTGGCGGGAAAAATTTTCCTGTTTTCTCTGCCGCTGGCTCTGACCAGCATCCTGCAGCAGCTTTTTAACAGTGCGGACCTGGCTGTAGTCGGCCGTTTCTCCAGCTCTACAGCGCTGGCAGCTGTGGGGGATAACAGCGCGCCGATCAATCTGATTGTTTCCCTGTTTGTCGGTCTTTCTCTTGGCGTCAACGTCGTCATCGGCATGCTGATCGGACAAGGAAGAAAAGAAAAGATCCGGGAAGCCGTATCCACCATCTTTCTGGTCGCCATCCTAAGCGGACTGATTCTCCTGCCGACCGGAGAGCTTGTCGCAAGGCCTCTCCTTTCAGCCATGGGCACGCCGGAGGATGTCATGGGTCTTGCCCTGCTGTACCTGCGGATTTATTTTTTTGCAACGCCCTTTATTATGATTTACAATTTCGGTTCGGCTATTCTCCGGGCACGCGGAGATTCTGCGAGACCATTGATCGCCCTTGCCATCTCAGGCGTGATCAATATCGGGCTGAATCTTTTCTTTGTGATTGGTTTTCACATGTCTGTGGACGGCGTAGCCTACGCCACGGTTATTTCCAATATTATCAGTTCTGCCCTTGTGACCGTTTTTCTGATCAGGGAAACGGGGGAATTTCACCTGTCCCTGCGTCATCTGAAAATCCACAGAGAATACCTCTCCACCCTTTTCCGGATCGGCATTCCGGCCGGTCTGCAGGGAATGGTTTTTTCCCTGTCTAATGTGGTAATCCAGTGGGCGATCAACTCTTTCGGATCCAGCGCCATTGCGGGATCCACCGCCGGACAGAATTTTGAATTTATGGCCTATTTCATCGTAAATGCCTTTTCGCAGGCCGCCGTGACCTTTACCGCGCAGAATTACGGAGCCGGAAAATACGACCGCTGCCGGCGCGTATACGTCCTGTCCATGCTGCTGGGTGAGACGCTGACCTTCGCGCTGTCCATGACTTTCTGGTTCGGCAGGGATATCCTGCTCCAGCTTTTCACCACAGACCCGAAGGTGATTTCTTTTGCCGTGATCCGTATGTTCTGGGTGTCTAATCTGGAAATCGGGACAGGCACTTATGAAATTCCGGGCGGCTGTCTCCGTGGAATGGGAATCAGCATGGCGCCGACCCTGGTTGTTATTTTCGGCTCCTGCGTGTTCCGGCTCATTTACATCGCCACTTTTTTTGCCTCCCACCACACCTTTACCACCCTTCTGATGGCCTATCCCATTTCCTGGGCAATTACCGGAATATCCGTCCAACTGATGTATTTTATCATGCGCAGAAAAAAGCTCGCGTAATCAGCCCTGGTTCCCGGCATCCGAATCCTGTACGGTTTCCGTATGGTCTCCCTTTGCGGGAAAAATCTTCGTCAGCAGCATCATAATGGCAATCAGGACAAGTGTAACAATGAAAATCCCAAGCATCCCCAGACCCATAATCTTCAGTGACTCTAAAAATGTACTCATGACTTAACCTCCTTGTCAAAATGCTTATACAAGCGGAACCAGGCTCAGAATCAGACCTCCTGCAATGACAGAAGCGATCTGTCCGGAGACATTCACCCCGGTGGCCTGCATAATCAGAACATTGGAAGAATCCTCCTTCATGCCCATCTGGGTGATGACTCTTGCGGACATCGGAAACGCGGAAATACCACAGGCACCGATCATCGGATTGACCTTCTTCTCCTTCGGGAGGAACAAATTCAGAAACTTTGCAAAAAGTACGCCGCCTACCGTGTCAAAAACAAACGCAACCAGTCCCAGCAGAAGGATCATAAGTGTCCTGACATTCAAAAAATCCTCCGCGCGCATCTGGGATGCCACGGTCAGTCCGAGCATCAGCGTGATAATATTTGCAAGCGAGTGCTGGGCGGTATCGGAAAGAGCATCCAGGACGCCGCACTCACGAACCAGATTTCCAAACATCAGAAAGCCCACCAGGGCGACTGATCTTGGTGCAACAATCCCCGCCACAATCGTGATACAGATCGGGAAAAGAATTTTTACAGGTTTGGAAACGCTGTGCGGACTATAGGACATATGCATTCTGCGTTCTTTTTTTGTTGTCACCGCCCGGATAACCACCGGCTGGATGATCGGCACAAGGGCCATATAGGAATAAGCAGCTACAATAATTGCTCCCAGATATTTAGACCCGAAATAATTTGCGACAAAAATGGAGGTCGGTCCGTCCGCCGCGCCGATAATACCGACAGAAGCCGCGTCCTGGAGACTGAACCCCATCAGCGTTGCCAGGCTGAGCGTAAAGAAAATGCCGAACTGCGCCGCTCCTCCAAAGAGCATCATCAACGGATTTGCCAGAAGAGGCGTAAAATCAATCATCGCCCCGATGCCGATAAAGAGAAGGAGAAGAAACAGCTCGTTGGCAATTCCCGCGTTAAACAGTGTGTCCAGTGGCCCTTCTGTCACCACCCCGTTGATCATCTGCGTAACGGCTCCCGACATCGGCAGATTGACCAGCACGGCGCCGAATCCCATCGGCACCAGCAGGGACGGCTCCATTTTTTTTACAATACCCAGATAAATAAGGACACCGCCGATGATCCACATGGCCACCATCTGCCATGTGATGTTCCCCGCATTTGAAAAAAGCCCTAAAATTTCCTGCATAAAAAACTCCTTTCTGTGATCCGCGCAAAAATGGCGGGACTTCGCTGCAGCATAAAAACTGCAACAGAAGTCTCGCCATAAGATTTCATAAAAATATGGTATCTATCCAGCACCCCAGACTCAGAACGCTTTGCGTTCCTCGTTGCGAGCGGTCAGAGCGGCTTCGCCGCTTGTCCGCCCCTCAGAAAACTTCTGAAACCGTTCGGTGAAGCTCTTCAGACCGGTCTCGGAGATTTCTCCCGTGTTGACGGAACCGGTCACAGCAGCGCTGCAGGCTACTCCCTGTCTGTTGAATACGGCACTTATTCTACAAAACTTCCCTTGAAATTGCAACCGGAAAATTTTAGGCAGACACCGGGCAAACACAGAGGCAAACATAGAAGATAAAAAGGAGTGTTACATACGCCGATAAAAAAGCTCTATGCCAGCATAGAGAGGAAAGTTTTGTAATCCTCCTCGTTCTGATCCGCGTCAGCTCCGGCAGAATGAATCATCGCCTCTGTAAACTTGCTGCTTATACCGATTTTTCCGGATCCGCCCGGTTCGAACCGGATGCTATGTTTTTCCCCGTCTGTAAGCAGACTTCCCGCCTCTTTTCGGTTATAATGACAGGTGTGCCAAAAGTACCTTTTGCATTAGGAGGAGATTGTTATGAGACTTGCTCTCGCACAGATGAAAATGAGCAGTGATAAAACAGACAACCTGATTCACAGCCTGGCGCTTCTGGAGACAGCCGCCGGAAAACAGGCGGATCTGATTCTTTATCCGGAAGTACAGCTTTCCCCCTTCTTCGCCCAATTCCCTGCAAATCCGGTAGGCTGCTGCGGCGGACTCACTGGGCCGGAAGCAATCACCGAAGGCGATCCGGTTTTCCAGTCTTTCCGCGAGCTCTGCCGTAAAAACCGGATTATGGCTTCCCCGAATTTCTATTTTCAGATGAAGAACAGAACCGATAAACCCGCCTCAGACAAAACACAGGGAATGAGAAATTCCGGCAGCCCCGAAAAGAAAAAATATGATGCCAGTTTTCTGATTGACAGGGAAGGACGCATCATCGGCTGCCAGAAAATGGTTCACATCGCCCAGGCTCCCCTGTTTTATGAACAGGATTATTACACTCCTTCGGGTGACGGTTTTCATGTCTATGACGCAGAAGGAATGAAAACAGGAATTGTTGTCTGTTTCGACAGACACTATCCGGAAAGCATACGGACAGAGGCGCTTCTCGGAGCAGAACTGATTCTGATTCCCACGGCCAATGTAAAATCCGAACCCATGGAAATGTTTGAGCAGGAAATCCGCGTACAGGCCTATCAGAACTGCTGCTATATTGCCATGTGCAACCGGGTCGGAAAAGAAGCAGCCATGGACTTCGCCGGTGAATCCCTGGTCGTAGATCCGGATGGAAATGTAATTGCAAAAGCAGGCGCAGAGGAGGAGCTTCTAATTGCCGATCTGGATCCGGAGAAGGCGCGCACCGCACGCAGACAGCGCCCGTATCTGAACCTCCGCAGGCCGGAATTTTATGCGTAAAAACTCCAGAGGGCGCCATGCTGCAGAGAAGCTGCACTGCGGCGCTGCGGGCTGGCATACAAAAAGAAAGTTAACCAATAAAAAGAACAATTCTGCATGCATAAGAAAAGTCCGGCGCATTGCATCCTCGCGCCGGACTTCTTAAAACTTTAAAACCTTACACACGTGCCGTCGGTCTTCCGCTGGAGGACATTGGTAACCTGAAAACCTCCACCCTGCAAAACCTTGGTCATCTGTTCTACCGAAACTTCCCCGGTTGCCTTGATTTCAATCTCGACACCGCGCTCCGTGTGGAAAACAGCAATATTCTCCAGATTTGCGTTCTCCTGGGCAAACAACTGCACTACCTTCAGGAACTGGCCGGGTCTGTCCTCGCAGGACACAACAAAGCGCGTCCCCGGCTTACGGTAGCCCGTCAGATCAATAAACGCACGGTAAATATCCCGATCCGTGATAATTCCAAGAACTTTTCCCTCTTCATCCACCACCGGAAGAACAGAGATGTCATTATCTGCCATAAGGCCGGAAGCCTCTTCCAGAAAAACATCCGGTCCGATTGTTTTAACATCTTTAATCATAATATCGCCCACGGTCGTGCGCGTAAGCAGATAGTTCAGCTCATAGATGGAAAGCGACGTACGGTCTGCTCCGGATTTTTCCTTTACCAGGCCTCCTGTTACCAGACCGATCAGGTGTCCTTCATCGTCCACCACAGGCAGACGGTGAAAGCCTCCCTTTCCCATGATATCTGTTGCTTTAAGAAGAGAAACATCCCTTTTAATTACCGCGGGATTCTTTGTCATATGATCTTTTACAAACATAATTAACCTCCCAGGTATGCCTTTCTTACACGCTCATCCTTTGCCAGCTCCTCGCCGGTTCCTTCCAGCGTGATCTTTCCGGTTTCCAGCACATAGGCTCTGTCGGCAATCGCAAGCGCCATCCGCGCATTCTGCTCCACCAGCAGCACCGTTGTGCCCTGCTTATTGATGTCCTCAATAATATGAAAAATTTCTTTTACCAGCAGAGGGGAAAGCCCCATCGACGGTTCATCCATAAGAACCAGCTTTGGCTTTGCCATCAGCGCACGCCCCATGGCCAGCATCTGCTGCTCTCCTCCGGAAAGCGTTCCGGCCAGCTGTGTACGCCGCTCCTTCAGCCGGGGGAAAAGATCAAAAACTCTTTCCTGATCCTCCTCGATTCCCGCCTTGTCTCTCCGGGTATAAGCGCCCAGAACCAGATTTTCCTCTACCGTCTGCTGTGCAAAGACCCGCCGCCCCTCCGGCACCTGGGCAAGTCCGAGGGAAACGATTTTGTGAGACGGCATCTTCACCAGATCCTGTCCGTCCATGGTAATAGAGCCCGACGCAGGCTTAAGAAGCCCTGAAATCGCGTGCATGGTTGTTGTTTTGCCCGCACCGTTGGCGCCGATCAGCGTTACGATCTCTCCGTCTCTGACCTCAAAGGAAATACCCTTGATGGCTTCGATCATTCCATAGCGCACTTTCAGATTTTCAACTTTCAGCATAGCGCATTCTCCTTAATCACCGATATAGGCTTTAATTACTTCCGGATTATTCTGAATCTCCTGCGGAGTTCCCTCCGCAAGCAGCATGCCGTAATTCAGAACGGTGATATGCTCGCAGATCCGCATGACCAGCTGCATATCGTGCTCAATCAGGAGAATCGCGATTTTAAAGTGATCCCTCACCTCTCGAATCATCGCCATAAGCTCCTCTGTTTCCTGCGGATTCATGCCCGCTGCCGGTTCATCCAGAAGAAGCAGCTTCGGCCGTGTAGCCATAGCTCTTGCAATTTCCAGGCGGCGCTGCTGCCCGTAGGGAAGATTGCCTGCTGTCAGAGACGCATATTGGGAAAGATGGAAAATTTCCAGAAGTTCCTCTGCCTCTTTCTGGGCTTCCTTCTCCTCGCGGCGGAAACGCCCGGTACGGAAAATGGCGTCAAAGTTGCTGTACCGGATATGATTATGCATTCCCGTCTTAACATTGTCGATAACAGACATATTGTAAAACAGACGAATGTTCTGAAATGTCCGGGCGATTCCTGCATGTGAGGCTTCCACCGGATTCAGCTTTTCCATATCCTTTCCTTCAAGAAATATTTTTCCGCGGGTAGGCTGGTAAACCTTAGTCAGCATATTAAACACGGTTGTTTTTCCTGCTCCGTTCGGACCGATCAGCCCGTCGATCTGCTCCGGATATATTTTCATATTCAGGTTATTCACCGCGGTCAGTCCGCCAAAATCAATACCGAGATCCTGAACCTCCAGGATCGGCTGTCTGTTTTCCTCAGCCATTGACTGACGCCCCCTTTCCGCTGCCGTTCCCGGCTTTCCCCTTTCGCAGAGCTTTCAACTTCATGCGGATCGCCTGGTTATTTGTCACAATCATAATGACAATCAGAACAACCGCGTAAATCAGCATACGGTAAATGGAGAGGAATCTCAGCATCTCCGGAAGCACCACCAGAAGAGTTGTCGCAATAATCGTTCCTGTCATATTTCCCAGTCCGCCCAGCACAACATAGACAAGAATCAGGATCGAAAGATTGAAATCGAATTTTGTTGCCGCAAAGGAAGAATAATTCATTCCGTAGAGAGCACCGGCGGCTCCGCCAAGCGCCGCAGAAACCACAAACGCCAGCGTCTTCTCCGCGACTGCGTTAATGCCTACGGTTGACGCGGCAATCCGGTTATCCCTGCAGGCCATGATGGCACGCCCGTTTCTGCTGTACATAATGTGATACACAACAATCAGAGAAATCAGGACAAGAAGAAAACCTGCCGTAAAGTTAGAGGCTGTCTTTACACCGGTGGCTCCCATCGGGCCGGAGATCAGCACGCTGCCGTCCGGCTGCATCTGAAGAGTGTTATTGACAAAACTGAAATGAAGTCCGTTTTCATCAATGCCCAGATACACATTGTTGATGATGTTAACAATAATCTGTCCGAAAGCAAGCGTCACGATGGCAAGGTAATCGCCCTCCAGCTTTAGCACCGGAATGGACATCAGCCAGCCCAGAAAGCCCGCTACCAGCGTTCCGCAGATGATGCAGATCAGAAGCACAAGCGCAGGAGCTGTAATTCCGTGAAAATTCAGCGCCCCTGCGACAATAACCGCCGTAAAGGCACCAAGAGACATAAATCCAGCCTGACCAAGATTCAGCTCGCCGGAAATACCGACGTTCATGTTGAGGCCGATGGCAGCGACAATATAGCAGCACACCGGAACCAGAAGGGAAGAATACTTCCTCCCCAGAAGGCCGGAGGCGCTCATGATGCTCAGCGCGATATAAAGCGCAATGACAATTGAATAGGAAACCGCAGAATTCCTGTTGACGTTCAGTTTTCTTTTCATCTTCGGCCTCCTCTCAGACTTTTTCGCTGACCTTGCGGCCAAGAAGCCCTGCCGGTTTGATCAGCAGGATGACTACCAGTACGCCAAATACAATCGCGTCCGAGAGCTGCTGGGAAATATAGGCCTTGGAAAGATTCTCGATCACACCAAGCAGAAGTCCTCCCAGAAACGCGCCGGGAATGGATCCGATACCGCCCAGAACAGCAGCCGTAAACGCCTTTATTCCGGGCATAGCTCCCAGTGTAGGCGAGATGGAGGGATAGGTCGAAGCCAGAAGCACCGCCGCCACCGCCGCAAGACCGGAGCCGATGGCAAAGGTTAGTGAAATAATCGCATTCACATTGATTCCCATTAGGGTCGCCGCCCCTTTATCCTCCGAGCATGCCCGCATCGCACGTCCTGTATTTGTCCGGCCGACAAAGAGCATCAACAGTATCATAATGATGCAGCAGACGGCAATCGTAATAATTGTCAGCCACGAAATTGTGAGGGAACCAACCGTCAGTCCCCCTTGCGGAAAAATATTTGACGGGAAGAATTTGGAATCTGCCCCCCAGAGGATCAGCGCACCGTTCTCCAGAAAATAAGAGACACCGATGGCCGTAATCAAAACGGCCAGAGAGGAAGCCTCTCGAAGCGGTTTGTAGGCAAGACGTTCAATAACAACACCAAGCACGGTGCAGGCCAGAATAGAAAGCAGAATGGCGACAGCAGGCGGCATTCCGGCTCCGGAAATTGCAAAGAACGCAACATACGCGCCGACCATAATGATGTCGCCATGCGCGAAGTTCAGCATTTTTGCAATTCCGTAAACCATGGAATAACCGAGCGCCATAATCGCATAGACGCTTCCCAGTCCCAGGCCGCTGATCAGATATGACAGGAATTGCATGGGAATACCTCCTCAGATGAAAAGAACAGAAATCTGCCCCGGAGCCGCCGGCGGAACCGGTTCTCCGAAGCAGATCTAATTATTTACTCGGCAGAAACATAGGCGCCGTCTTTAATTACAATGGCACGCGGCTCCTTGGAAACTTCTCCGTTCTCATTCCATGTGATATCTCCGGGAGCGGTGATACCCTGGAACTTCATGGTTGTAAACTGCTTGATCAGCGCCGCGGTAATATCATCCGTGGAGCTCTTCGGTGTTACATCCGAATTGCCAAGTGCCTGAGCCAGAGCATTCACAGCATCATAGGCGTCGGCCGCAAACTGATTCGGGGTTTCGCCGTATTTGTCCTTGTATGCCTTTACAAAGTTCTGGGTCTTTTCATCCTGAGCGTCAGCAGAGAACGGTGTCAGCATGTAAAGCCCCTCTGCCAGAGAGGTATCAAAGTTATCCTGTGTCAGGATACCATCCATACCGTCACAGCCGAAGAAGGTCGGCGCATATCCGGCGTTCTTTGCCGCCTGCAGAACCAGAGAAGCGGGCTGATAATATATAGGAAGAAATACAATATCTGCCCCGGCATCCTGTGCCTGTTTAATCTGAACCGAGAAGTCGGTTGCCCCCTTTGTAAAGGTACCTGTGCTTACAACATCCAGATTCTTTGCCTTCGCCTCTTCTACGAAAGTGTTGTAAATACCAGTGGAATAATTGTCGTCATTTCGGTAAATAATACCGACTTTTGTTCCCAGATCTGTGTGCTCAGACAGGTAGTCTGCAGAAGCTTTTCCCTGGTTGGGGTCCGTAAAGCACATCTGGAATACGTTTCCGTAGGGATTGGTGTTATTTTCCGCATCCTGGAAAATAACTGCTGTGGATGAACCGGACGGTGTGATGCCAAAGATATTGTCTTCTTTGTAAAGCGGAGCAACAGACTGTCCGGAACCGGAGGTAACGGTAAGCAGAGAGAGCTGCATACCCCAGTCAGCCAGAGTATTATAGGCATTAACGGCTGCCTCGGTATCTGCCTGGTCATCCTGGAAATTCAGCTCAAACTGAACGCCGCCCTTTTTGTTAATCTCGCCAATCGCCAGCTCAGCTGCATTCTTCACGGCAATTCCATACACCGAAGCGTCCCCGGAAAGCGGTCCGGAAGCTCCCAGCTTAAAAGCTTCTCCGGAAGCCGTAGTTGTGGTTCCGGAAACGGAGCCTGATGCCACCGCTGTATCGGATCCGGAAGCGGAGGCTGCAGAGGTAGAAGAGGTTCCCGCAGAAGAGCCGCAGGCTGTCATTGCCCCGCAGAGCGCGGCGATAACACCCAAACGCAAAAATTTGTTTTTCATAAAATTCTCCTTCCCTTATTAAACCATTTCAAAATTGTACAAGCCCTATAATAAGCGAAAACGAAAACGGATGCAATGCCAATTCACGGGCGAATGCCCGTCAATACATGAAAAATTTGCCGCCTGACCCCCTTTTGGGTGAGCGCAGGAAAATACGTAACCGAAAAAAAAGCGTGCTCTGCGCACGCCCCGCACCGGCGGATGCCCCCGGCACCAGACTATAAAAAGGCCGTCAGCTTCTCTGCATCCTCCCTCGGTCTTTTGCCTATTGGTTTCCAGCAGCAGCTTCAGGATTGGCGGATGCGCCCCACCATATAATCCGAAACGAAAGACAGTTTTTCTTCCATCTGTCTGATCCTCGCTTCCCTCATTGTCTTTTGAATGTCACGTCGCGCTAAAAAAGAGCCTCGCGTCAGTTTCCGCTACTCATGATATTCATCATAGTAATCCTCGGCATCCTCTTCGTCCTCAAAATCATCCGCATTGTCCTCGTAAAAATCTTCCGGATCGTCATAGTCATTAACATGATATTCATCCTCATCTCTGCTCTGGACTGGCGGCGAAACTGTCGGCGTACTGCTCTGGTCTGTTCCATATCCGTCGTATACTGGGGTTTCAGGGTATTCCGTTCCACGGTTATCCGCCTTTTTATTGTTTTCTTTATTTTCTTCGTACCGGGAAGCCTGAATGGCATCCACGTCTTG
>CACVSR010000084.1 GCA_902756775.1 uncultured Lachnospiraceae bacterium
CTACATACATCTCCGAATGAATGCCCAGATCTTTGAGATCACTCTGCGCGATCATTGCGCCGATGGCGTTCGGCATTCCTCCGATTCCCAGCTGCAGGCAGGCGCCGTCCGGTATTTCCGCCGTAACAAGCTCCGCCACTTTTTTATCCACCTCGGAGGGATCCGGGGCTTTTCCTGTCACATCCATGGGCGGATTGTCGCCCTCTACAACCATATCCACCTGATCGATATGAATGCAGTTTTCGTACCCGCCCAGGCAGACAGGCATATTGGCGTTGACTTCCACGATAACTGTATCGGCAACCTCGCAGGCCGCCATCATGTGGCTGGCACTTGGCCCGAAGTTAAAATAGCCGTTCCTGTCCATCGGTGCTGCCTGAATCATCAGGACATTCAGATGAAAAGCCTGTCGATCCCTGTAATAGCGCGGAAGCTCGGAGTACTTGATCGGGGCATAAAAACAGAATCCCCTGGAAACAGCCTTCCGCTCAATTCCGTTCATGTGCCAGCTGTTCCAGGTAAAATGTTCCTCCGGATGTTCAATCTGAAAAATAGCCGGTTCATGCATCAGAACCCCGCCATGAATATTCACATCGTGAAGCTTTGGCATTCTTTTTGCCAGTGCGGCATCTGTGGCAACCGGCGTATTGGTACACCAGCCGTAATCCACCCAGTCCCCGCTTTTGATCACAGATACTGCCTTTTCCGCCGTGGTCAGTTTGCTTTTATATTCTTCTGTGTAATTCATCCTATCCTCCGTCCTTAAAAAACACCTCTACAATTCGTGAAGCAGTTCCGTGTATTTCAAGGCTGCGCTATGCCGACGAGGGCATGCGCCGGATTCTTCTGCCCGGTTATCGTTCCGGACAAGTCTGTGAAAAACAAAAATCGTAGTTACAATTATGACACAGAGCGACGCACAAATGCAAGTACCGGACGAACAGACTACTCAATCAGCATCGCATCTCCAAACGAGAAAAAGCGGTATTTTTCTCTGACAGCCTCCTGGTAGGCATGCATGATGTGATCCTTTCCCGCAAAGGCGGAAACCAGCATAATCAGCGTAGATTCCGGAAGATGGAAATTTGTGATCAGGCCGTCCATAATTTTAAACCGGTAACCCGGATATATAAAAATACTCGTCCAGGCGCTGCCTGGATGCAGGATTCCGTTTTCATCGGACGCCGACTCCAGAGTTCTGCAGCTGGTCGTACCGACACAGATAACTCTCCCTCCGGCAGCTTTCGTGTCATTGATCAGCTTTGCCTGATCCTCTTCCACAATATAAAGCTCGGAATGCATCTTATGCCTGGTAACATCCTCTACCTTTACAGGACGGAAGGTTCCCAGCCCGACATGCAGTGTGACGTGTGCGATTTTTACGCCTTTTTCCTGAATCTCCTGCAGAAGTTCCCTGGTAAAATGAAGTCCTGCCGTAGGGGCGGCAGCGGATCCGTCATTTTTCGCATAAACAGTATTGTAACGTGTTTTATCTTTCAGCTTGTGTTTGATATAAGGCGGCAGAGGCATTTCCCCAAGCTGATCCAGTATTTCCTCAAAAATACCATTGTAGTGGAACTGGATAAAACGGTTTCCGTCCTCCGTCACATCCAGAACGGTTCCGGTCAGCAGTCCTTCGTGTCCGAACACAAGTTCCGTGCCGACACGGCATTTTTTCCCCGGTCTGACCAGCGTCTCCCAGACATTATCCTTTCTTCTTACCAGAAGAAGCACCTCGATCAGTGCGCCGGTGTCCTTTTTTGTCCCGTAGAGCCTGGCCGGAATGACCTTCGTATCATTAAGAACCAGACAGTCTCTGTCAGTCAGGTGGTCGATCACCTGCATGAAATGCTCGTGTCGGATTTCGCCTGTCCCTCTGTCCAGAATCATCAGCCGGGAGGAGCTTCTGTCCTCCAGCGGATCCTGCGCGATCAGCTCCTCCGGCAGATCATAATAAAAATCACTTGTTTTCATTTAACTCCGCATCCCTCTGTGCCTGGTAGAAATTATGGTAATATTCTTTCCCGTAATATACTCGGTCGGATTCCTCCAGCCGCCCTCTGCCGTTTTCTACAACCACCTTGCTCACCGCGCAGTTCATGGGCACTCCTCCGTGCCAGAAATCTGTTTTATCCTCGTAGACACTATTGAGAAACGCCCGGCTGGCGCAGCCGTGTGTGGAAATCAGAATGCTCTTCTCCTGGAGATCTGGATTGTGAATCAGCTCCTCATAAAAATCATGGCACCTGTTTACCACATCCCGGACGCTTTCTCCGCCTTCCGGCGGCAGGTAATTCCAGGGATCCTCATGAAAGGAAAGATAACGCTCTCTGGGAATCTCCAGCCTGTTCAGATCACAGCATTTTCCCTCCCAGATGCCAAAGGCAATTTCCATCACTCTTTTTTCTTCCAGAATGGGAATACATCTTCCCTGACAGACAATTTCCGCCGTATGCCTGGCCCGGATCAAAGGGCTGGTATAACAGAGATCCAGAGGAATATCCTTCATTCCGTCTCTGGTTTTTTCCGCCAGAAGCACACCCTCGCTGTCCAGATCCGCCCCGTGCTGTCCCTGCAGTCTGCGCTGTTTATTCCATGAGGTTTCCCCATGTCTGATCACATATAATATCAAAGTCTTTTCCCCTTAATTACTGCCGCAGCTCAATCCCCATATCCGAAAGTCCTTTCAGGATAGCGTTCATAGCCGCATTGATGTCGGTTTCCTCCAGCGTTCTTTCTTTAGAGCGGAACACAAGAGAATATGCCATGGATTTATAGCCTGCCTTTACCTGCTCGCCCTCGTAAATATCAAACAGAGATAACTCCTCTAAAATAGCGCCTCCGCCCTGGCGGATCACCTTCTCCAGCTCTGCAGCCTGAATATTCTTCGGAACAACCATGGAAAGATCTCTGGAAACTGCCGGGAATCTGGCAATTCCATGATACTTACGGTCAAATGTCGCAAACGGAAGAATGGCCGGAAGATCCAGGACTGCCAGATAAGTTCTTTCTCCAATCCCGTAGCTTTTCGTCACCAGAGGATGGACTTCTCCCAAAAAGCCGATCATCTTTCCGTCATAAATAATATTTGCCTGTCTGCCGGGATGAAGAAAGGTCTTTCCCGCTTCTGCGTTATACTGCAGACGGTCATGCATGCCGATCTGTCCGAGGAATTCCTCCACAACGCCCTTCATATCATAAAAATCGCCCTCTCCGTACATTCCGAGAGTGAACTGCATTCTTTCCTCCGGCAGTTCTGTAAGCGGAAGAGATTTCGGGATATAGATATTGCCAAGCTCATACAGACGCACGTTTTTATTTCTTCGGTTATAATTCGTTGACAGCGAGACAAGCATTCCGTTTACCGAATTTGTCCGCATGACAGAGAAGTCCTCTCCCAGCGGATTGGATATCTGTATAGCCCTGCGGTGACTATCATCCTGCGGAAGGAGAAGCCTGTCAAACACTTTCGGGCTCTCAAAGGAATAGCACATTCCCTGGGAGAATCCGCAGTATTCTGCCACATCTCTTGCCTTTGCCTCCACCCTGTTCTTAAAGGAAATCTTTCCTGTGGTGGCTTCTCCTCTGGGCAGCGTCGTAGGAATATTGTTGTAGCCGAAGAATCTGGCTACCTCTTCCGCAATATCACAGCATCTGTGAATATCCTGCCGGAAGGTAGGCGCAACAATTTCATTTGTCTTTTCATCGTAACGAAGCTCTACCTTGGCCAGATATTCCAACATCTGCTTTGCAGAAAGATCGGTTCCCAGCAGACTGTTGATTTTATCCGGCTCGAAAAGAACCCTGGACTCTTCCCGCTTAACCGGGTAGATATCAATCGCCCCTCCGACTACTTCCCCGGCGCCGAATTCTTCAATCAGCTGGCAGGCGCGGTTCATCGCTTCCATGGCATTGTTCGGATCCAGTCCCTTGTCAAATTTCCGGGAAGCATCTGTCTGGTGTCCGATTTTTCTGGACGAGAGACGGATGTTCGTTCCGTCGAAGCACGCTGCCTCAAACAGCATGGTATGAACCTGATCGGTAATCATGGAATTTTCTCCCCCCATGATACCGGCCAGTCCTACTGCCTTCTCCGCGTCGTTAATCGTCAGAATGGTATGATCCAGCGTATACTCGTTACCGTCCAGAGTTGTGAACTTCTCCCCGTCCTGTGCGCGTTTTACAATAATTTTATGTCCGGAAATGGTGTCCAGATCATAGGCATGCATGGGCTGCCCGTATTCCTCCATCACATAATTGGTAATATCCACTACATTATTGATGGGACGGATTCCGTTTGCCGCCAGGCACCTCTGCATCCAGACTGGAGAAGGGGCAAGTTTAATATTTTTGACCACACGGGCAGTATAACGCGGGCAGAGTTCCGGTGCTTCCACCTCTACCTGAATATAGTCATTTACATCTTCGCTGTTTCCGGTAGGCGTAACTTCCGGGAGAACAAATTTCTTATCAAAGGTTGCCGCAGCTTCTCTGGCAATGCCGATCACACTGTAGCAGTCCACCCGGTTAGAGGTAATTTCATATTCGATATTCACATCGTCCAGTCCGAGGGCATGAACGGCATCATCTCCAGGCTTCACACCAGAGTCCTCAGCAAATGCGTAGATTCCGTTTTCCGGAGCTTCCGGATAGAATTCACGGCTGCTTCCAAGTTCTTCTATGGAACACATCATGCCGTCGGAATCTACCCCGCGCAGCTTTCCTGCGTGAATTTTGATTCCGCCCTCTGTAAGCGTCCCGTCATGTCCGCCGGCTACCCTTCCTCCGGGCAGGACAACAGGAGTCAGCATTCCGACCACTGCGTTCGGAGCTCCTGTGACAATCTGGACGTTTTTTTCTCCTATATCCACCTGACAAATGACTAAATGATCCGAATCCGGATGTTTCTCCAGAGAAATAATTTTTCCGACCACGATTTTTTCCAGATCGCGGTCCAGCCTGGTAAATCCTTCCACCTTGGTTCCGGAAAGCGTCATCGCGTCACAGTATTCCTGCGCACTGCAGTCCAGATCCGGCACATACATCTTTATCCATGAAAGTGAAGTATTCATACTCTTGTCTCCGTTTCTGTTTATGTTTTAACCTTCCATGCTCCAAAACCTTTTAGAACTGTTTCAGGAACCGGATATCATTTTCATATAACAGTCTCATGTCATCAATCTCATATTTCAAAAGCGCGATTCTTTCCAGTCCGACTCCGAAGGCAAAGCCTGTATACTCCTCCGGGTCTATGCCGCACATCTCCAGCACATGCGGATGCACCATGCCGCAGCCGAGAATCTCAATCCATCCCTCGCCCTTGCAGAAGCGGCATCCCTTCCCTCCGCACTTAAAACAGCTGACATCCATCTCCGCGCTGGGCTCCGTAAACGGAAAATGATGCGGACGGAATTTTGTCTTTGTATCTGGTCCGAAGATTTCTCTGGCAAACTGTTCCAGCGTTCCCTTCAGATCCGCAAATGTGATGTTTTTATCTACCACAAGTCCCTCTACCTGATGGAAGGAAGGAGAATGCGTCGCGTCCACCTCGTCCGCGCGGAACACACGTCCGGGCGAGATCATACGGATCGGCAGTTTACCTTGCTCCATTCTTCTTGCCTGAACAGGAGAGGTCTGCGTACGCAGAACAATGTCCTTATTGATATAAAAAGTGTCCTGTTCATCTTTCGCGGGATGGTTCGGCGGAATATTGAGCTTGGTGAAATTGTATTCATCCCACTCTATTTCCGGCCCCTCTACAACCTCATAACCCATGCCGATAAAAATACGCTCCATCTCCTCCAGAGCTATGGTATTGGGGTGACGGTGTCCGATATCCGCTTTCCTGGCTGGAAGTGTCACATCAATTTTCTCCCCTTCCATCTGCCGTTCCATCTTCTCCTGATCCAGACGCTGCCGCATCTCTGCAAGTTTGGACTCTATCCGATCCCTCGCCTCATTGACCATCTGGCCGACCTTCGGCCTGTCCTCCGGCGCAACCTCCTTCATCCCCTTCATGACTTCCTTCAGCTCGCCTTTTTTACCCAGAACACTGACACGGATCTCATTCAATGCCTCCGTTGTCTTTACGTTCTGCATTTTTTCCAGTGTTTTGGAGACAATTGAATCCAATTTTTCCTTCATGCCGTCGCTCATATTTTTCCTCCTGCCGCCGCTTACGCGGCTCTGCTTGTCCACCACCGCTTGACCGTGCTTTGCACGGCTTCATGCTCATTCCTGTTGTCGTCGCTGCCCGCGCCCTGCTCCTGCGCTTTTTGTGACGTGTATAAGTCTACGCGTCACTCCGCTGCTTCGCAGCTCTCGTGCCGCTAACACTAAAAAAGCCCCGCCCTGACAGGGACGAGGTTTGAAATCGCGGTACCACCCTTATTCCCGGAATGTTTAATCCCGGACACTCTTTACTGCTGTAACGTGCAGGCACGTCCGCACCTATCTGGAAATTCTTTCAGCGCGGAAGCTCCGGCGCGAACCTCTGACTGTACAGGAACCAGAGAGAACTTTCAGCCCTGGGTTCTCTCTCTCTATTGGAAAATACAGTCATACTGACGCCTTCACAGCTTTTAACCACTGCTATGATAGACGTTTTACAGAACACTGTCAAGAAAAAAGGCGGGAAGCTGCGCTTCCCGCCACCCGGAATGCCGTTCCCGCCTTTTGACTCCTAGACGAATCTAGGTGGGCGACCGCATATACGCTTCTGCCTTCCACTGCAAACGGAGGCCTGACATCCGCGTATAAATATGGGAATCCCTTTTTAAAGCAAATGTAGGTTCAAAAACAGCAGGTGATCGAACACCCCAGGAAAAATTTCTCTTGTCAAAGACTCACTCTCGCTTACAAACCGAATACCTCTTACTGGATATTATTCTGAAGCTTGCATGCCTTGATCAGATTTCTCGCAAGGATTGCAGAGGTAATCGCTCCGACTCCGGGAACCGGTGTCTTCATGGCAACTTTCTCCTCTACCGCATCCTCGCAGCAGCCATAGGTTTTAATCTTCTGCCTTCCGGTCTTTTCGTTGATAACCGGCTGGCCATTCTCATCAAATACCTTTGTGCGAACCACGGCGGCATCAATGACGATCTGATCCTCCGTGAGCATATCCGCGGTGATAGAGTCCTTAAACGGAGTAGCGGCAATAACAACATCTGCCCGCTTAATATAATCATTCTTCACCTCTGCGTGTGTCAAATGATGAACAATGGAAACGGTTGCAAAACGATTGGTCAGCATCATAGAAACCGGTTTTCCGATTACATTGGAGTTGTTGATGATGCAGACATCCAGCCCGCAGGCGACATCATCCTCCTGCCCCGGCTTAGCCAGCGGAAGCTTCTCGTATTTTTTACGCACATGAGCCTTGATCTCTTCTGCGTAATAATCAATCACAGCGACAATTGCCTGCGCCGTGCAGGGATAGAGGCCAGTCGGATCGTTGATAACCAGCTTTCCCATATTAGCGGATGTGCAGGCATCCACATCCTTCAGCGGACTCAGATTTTCGCCGATGGCGACGTTCTCGTCGATGTTGTCCAGCGGACGGAACGCCAGAATTCCGTGAATTGACGGATCAGCATTTATCTCACGGAATTTTTTGATATAGTCTTCCTGA
>CACVSR010000085.1 GCA_902756775.1 uncultured Lachnospiraceae bacterium
TTTTTCAATCTGATCCTTCGGAACCTTGCGGAGCTTCAGACCAAATGCCATGTTGTCAAATACAGTCATATGCGGATACAGGGCATAGTTCTGGAAAACCATAGCAATATCTCTGTCCTTCGGGTCTACGTCATTCATAACCTTTCCGTCAATTTTCAGCGTGCCGGAAGAAATTTCCTCCAGACCTGCAATCATACGAAGCGTGGTAGATTTTCCGCATCCGGAAGGACCGACGAAAATAATGAATTCCTTGTCAGCGATTTCCAGATTAAAATCTTTAACAGCCTCAAAGCCGTTGGGATATTTTTTTCCGATGTGTTCCAATGATAAACTGGACATTGAAGTAACCTCCCTGTAATTCTGCCGGGTGAACCGGCGGTTATTTTTATCCTGGGACTTTCCTATTCCCATATCGGTGGAATTGGTTCAGTCCGGTGTTCTTTGTTCAGTATAACGGCTCCATCTGGAAGATTCCATGGATGACCCTACAAGAATTTGCAGAGAGCTTCGTCAGATTGACCAAGCTGCCGCCCCAGATAGTTTTGACAAACACAGCATATATATTATGGAATCGTTTCAGATTTCCTGTGCCTGTACGGATTTTCGTTCTGCATGTGCCTGTGTTTATAAGTGCATGCGTGAATTTTCTGTCCGCCTTGTAAAAGAAAGAAAATTCTATTATACTTGGTATTTACAGAGACCGGCCTGGGTTTCTGCTGTCATTTTGGCAGAAGCCGGGAAGCTTATCGTAAGAAACGTATATTAAAACAGGAAGGTGCGCCGGCGGGTCCGGCATAGGAGTTCACGGTATGGATGATTTGTTTACAGAGGTTGTGGTCAAAAAAAACCGGACAATGGCAGAGTCAGTCCTGAAAACACTCCCGGTTTATCTGACTATCCTTATTCTCGCTCTTGGTATTTTTATTCAGCCATTTCTTCTGGCGCTGCTTCTGATACCTCTGCTTATGAAGGTGTTTCTCAGTCCCCGCCTGGATGTGGAATACGAATATTCCTATGTGAGCGGGGAACTGGATATCGCCAAGATTTTTTCCAGGCAGAGCAGAAAGCAGATTGCCTCTTATAATATGAAGGAAATGGAGCTTCTGGCACCGCTTTCGTCCAGCCATATGGACGGGTTCCGCGGCAATCCGAACATAAAAAAAGCAGATTATTCCTCCGGGAAGCCGGAAAACAGCGATAAGGTCTATGCTTTTATCATCAGCGTAGACAGTCAGAAACAGATGGTTCTGTTTGAGCCCGGAGAGAAAATCCTTCAGGATCTGCGCACCAGAATGCCGGGCAAGGTCTATCTTCAGTGATTTTTCTGATCATTGACATTTATACAGGCGTCTGCTAAACTCGTAAAACTATTACAACAGCTTGCTTTTGTTCAGGAAAGGATGGGAAAATGGGAAGCATTATCGGTGAAGGAATTACTTTTGATGACGTTCTGCTGGTACCGCAGTATTCGGAGGTTACCCCGAATATGGTGGACGTTTCAACGTGGCTGACAAAAAAAATCAGGCTGAATATTCCTATGATGAGCGCCGGGATGGATACAGTTACCGAGCACAGAATGGCGATTGCCATGGCGCGGCAGGGCGGAATCGGAATTATTCATAAGAATATGACCATTGAGCAGCAGGCGGACGAGGTTGACAAGGTAAAGCGTTCGGAAAACGGCGTTATCACGGATCCGTTTTTCCTTTCCCCGGAAAACACGCTGGAGGATGCCAATGAGCTTATGGCGAAATACAGAATCTCCGGTGTTCCCATCACAGAAGGAAAAAAACTGGTAGGAATTATTACCAACCGGGACCTCATGTTTGAAGAGGACTTCTCCAAAAAAATCAAGGAATCCATGACAAGGGCGGAGGATGGCCTGGTTACCGCGCCGGAGGGCGTCACCCTGGAAGAGGCAAAGCGTATTCTTGCAAAGGCAAGAAAGGAAAAACTCCCGATTGTAGACAAGGACTTTAACCTGAAAGGTCTGATCACCATTAAGGATATCGAAAAGCAGATCAAATATCCGCAGTCCGCAAAGGATGCACAGGGACGTCTGCTCTGCGGAGCGGCGGTCGGCATTACCGGAGATGTCATGGACAGGGTAGAGGCGCTGGTGCACTCCCATGTGGATGTCATCGTCATTGATTCTGCGCATGGGCATTCCGCCAATATTTTCAAGTGCCTCCGTATGATCAAGTCCGCTTATCCGGAGCTTCAGGTTATTGCAGGAAATGTGGCAACGGCTGAGGCAACACATGATCTGATCGAAGCAGGAGCAGACTGCGTAAAGGTCGGCATCGGACCCGGATCAATCTGCACCACGCGTGTTGTCGCGGGAATCGGCGTTCCCCAGATCACAGCGGTTATGAACTGTTACGAGGAGTCCAAAAAGACAGGCACTCCGATCATTGCTGACGGAGGAATCAAGTATTCCGGTGATGTCACGAAAGCAATCGCGGCAGGAGCCAATGTCTGCATGATGGGAAGCATGTTTGCAGGATGTGATGAGGCTCCGGGAGAGTTTGAACTTTTCCAGGGCAGAAAGTATAAGGTATACCGCGGAATGGGCTCTATGGCTGCCATGCAGCAGGCACACGGAAGCGCGGACCGTTATTTCCAGTCCGGCGCGAAGAAGCTGGTACCGGAAGGTGTAGAAGGACGTGTTGCCTATAAAGGTCTGGTGGAAGATACCATCTTCCAGCTGATCGGCGGACTTCGTTCCGGAATGGGGTACTGCGGGGCAAAGGACATTGAGACACTGAAGGAAACAGGTAAATTTGTGAAGATATCCTCCGCATCCTTGAAAGAATCTCATCCGCATGACATCCATATCACAAAGGAAGCTCCGAACTACAGCATCGAGGAGTAAAAAGAGTAAGAAAGCTACAGAACTTTCATTTTTCAAAAAAGAGTAAAAAAGCTGCAGAACTTTCATTTCTCATGAACAAGAGCCGGCGCGGAAAACTGCGTCGGCTCTTTTGACTTGTAGAGATTTAATTTTGCAAAGATTCAATGAGGCTGCCGATGTGGCTCACAGTATGGAATACCCGAAGCTGTTTACGATGGCGTCAATCGGCTTTCCCTCTTTACAGAGCGGGCATTCCGTATGCTTATAGGACTTAAATTCCGGCACGTCCGAAGGATGGAAGGCTGCGGTGACCGGAATGCCATTCACCTCGTCCACGGCGCTGAAAATGGCCGCCGCGCCGCTGATGCTGGCGCTATAGTATTTCAGACAGTCGGCCGCTGTATTAAGGGAACGTCCCGTTGTCACGGAACCGAACAGCATAAGGGCATGTTTTTTCCGGATGGCGATCTGCATATTGTCACGGAAAATAATCTGTCCACCTGTTGTATATTCCGGTGAAACCACATAAATGGTCCGATGGGCATTGTAGGAGAGAATACCGGAGCGTGTGAGCTCTTCGGCCAGATAGGTTCCGATTACCTCGGTCCCATCCATACATACAATGGTGTCAACCGGTGTGTCTACCGAATAGTGTGTCGCCAGAAGAGCGGCCACGCCGTGCGCTTCGTTGCAGCGGGTTTTCATGGTTGTAATATCCATGTAGCAGGTGATGTGGGAATGGCTGGTGGCAAAATGACCCTGCATGATCTTCAGCTGCACATTGGGATTATAGGGCGACGGAATTTTCGTATATGTAGTATTCATGTTATTCTCCTTTCCCGGCTCAGCGGAAACCTGTTGATAGTTAATTATACCATTATTTTTCGTAAAATCCCAATAATTTTATGAATTATATACAATTAACTTCCGCTTCCGATGTTGTTTTGCCGGGATGGGATATCCATCATGCCGTTACTCAAACCATTCCTGAGGAAGATCACTCTTCTGAGGGTAACATTTCGTGCTGGACTGAAGTCCTCCGTTTTCTGCTACCGTCACATAAAGAGTTTTGTCACCATCTTTTAAGGTGATATAGGCGAGACCGTCTGCGTCAAATTTGTCGGTCAGATCTGTTTTCTGATCCTTGTAGAACAGATACAATTTTCCGCCGATGGTATCTGTTGAGGGAGAATCCAGATGTTCCTGTATCTCCGAGTCTGTCAGGGCGCGTTCTTTCCCATCCTCATCGATTGCGACACCGCCGCCGCCCTGCAGCTGTTTTCCGTTTTTGTCCGTAATGCTGTAATGTGTAACGCTGTCATCGCCTACAGTTATAACAGCAGTCGTCTGATCTCCATGCAGCCATACCTGAACGGTACGCTGAATGCCTCCGGCATCCGCCGCATAGCAGGTTGCAGTTCCGGCGAAGATGGCCAGAGCCGTGCATGCCGCAACCGCGGTTTTGTGGAATCTGATTTTCTTTGTCATAGTCGTATCCTCCTGCTCAAGTGTAAAACTGTCGGATGTGTGCAGTGCAGAGAATGCTCTTTTGAATTTATCCTTATTCGTCATCTGTCCAGTCCTCCTTCAAAATATCTTTCAGCATTTTTCTTCCGCGGTAGAGACGGCTTTTGGCCGTGCTTTCAGGCAATTTCAAAATGCCTGCGATTTCTTTCACGGAATAATCCTCGTAATAGAACAGATATATGGGAATGCGATATTTTTCCGGCAGGGAAAGAACGGTTTCCACCAGTTCACGGTCGCAGGGTTCTTCAAAAGAAACAGAATCCATATATTCTTCAAAAGATCCACGGTTTCTGTGCCAGAAGGAATGAACCATATCTTTTGACCGGTTCATGGCAGTTCTTAAAAGCCATGCCTTTATATGTTCTTCACTTTCAAACTGGCGGCCGCTTTCCATATATTTCAGGAAAGTATCCTGCACAACATCCTCCGCGTCGTCCGGATTCCGGCTTACGCTGAAGGCTGCCCGGAATACATTTTCCTGATATTTTTCTGCCAGTTTACTTACAGGCAATCTCATTTGTGCATCACGCTCCTAAATATGCTCCGGAAGGATCCTTCACCAAAGATACGAATAACAGGCAGATCAGGTTGCAAAAATAAAAAAGATTTTTCCAAAGGCACCGGACAGAAAGCGAAGGTACTGTTTTCTTACGTGTATAAATATGCATTAAATACATAATATATGCATATTAACTCATAAAATTGCAATTCCGTATTGCAATCCTTATTTTCTTGTTGTATAGTAGCAACCGTACCGAAGATCATGTACAATAAACAAATATCAATATATCATATAGTCTCATTTTTTCGGGTCCCAGCGGGACAGTTCAGGAGGAAACATCATGAGAGAGAAAGTAGTTCTTGCATATTCCGGCGGTCTGGATACAACGGCCATTATTCCCTGGCTGAAAGAAAATTTCGGGTACGATGTCGTCTGCGTCTGCGTGGACTGCGGGCAGGAGGAAGAACTGGACGGGCTGGACGAGCGTGCCAGAAAATCCGGCGCCGCAAAGCTTTATATTGAAGATATTGTAGACGATCTGTGCGACAACTTTATAATGCCCTGCGTAGAGGCAGGAGCTGTCTACGAGCATAAATATCTTTTGGGAACCTCTATGGCAAGGCCTGCCATCGTAAAAAAACTGGTGGAGATTGCAAGAAAGGAAAATGCGGTGGCTATCTGCCACGGCGCGACAGGAAAAGGAAACGATCAGATCCGCTTCGAGCTTGGGATTAAAGCACTTGCGCCGGATCTGAAGATCATTGCTCCCTGGAGAATGACAGATCTCTGGAAGATGGATTCCCGCCAGGCGGAAATTGATTACTGCCGTGCCCATGGCATTGATCTTCCTTTTTCCATGGGAAAAGGCTACAGCCGCGACCGGAACATCTGGCATATCAGCCATGAGGGACTGGAGCTGGAGGATCCCTCACAGGAACCGAATTACGACGAACTGCTGGTGCTGACGGTACCACCGGAAAAAGCCCCGGACGAGGAGACAGAAATTTCCATTACCTTTGAGCAGGGAATTCCAAAAGCACTGAACGGAAAAGCTATGAAGGTGTCCGATATTATCCGGGAGCTGAATGTACTGGGCGGAAAAAACGGCATTGGTATTGTGGATATCGTGGAAAACCGTGTGGTCGGCATGAAATCCAGAGGTGTTTACGAGACACCCGGCGGAACTATTCTGATGGCTGCGCATGATCAGCTGGAGGAGCTGTGTCTGGACAGAGAGACCATGGAAGCGAAGAAAAAACTGGGAAGCCAGATGGCTCAGGTGGTTTATGAGGGCAAATGGTTCACACCGCTTCGCGAAGCGATGCAGGCCTTTGTGGAGTCCACGCAGAAATATGTGACCGGTGAGGCAAAGATGAAGCTGTACAAGGGCAACATCATAAAGGCAGGAACAACCTCTCCGTACAGCCTGTACAACGAGTCGCTTGCCTCCTTCACCACAGGAGATCTGTACGATCATCATGACGCGGACGGATTTATTACACTGTTCGGCCTGCCCCTTAAGGTCCGTGCCATGAAGCTTAGAGAAGTAGAACAGAAAAATCAGTAAGCAGGAGGCGGCAGAAATGGAGTTTCAGATTGGAGATTCCGGCGTAACAGCGCCAAAAGGATTCCTGGCAGCCGGAGGCAGTGCGGGGATTAAGAAAGGAAATACCAGGGATCTGGCAATAATCTGCAGCAAGGTTCCCTGTGTCGCGGCAGGCACCTTTACCACCAATCTGGTGAAGGCTGCCCCCGTGAAATGGGATCAGCATATTGTCTACGACTGCCCGAAAGCACAGGCCGTTGTCATTAACAGCGGCATCGCCAACGCGTGCACAGGGGAAGAAGGACTGGAAAACTGCAGAAAGACGGCAAAAGCGGCCTCGGAAGTCCTGCATGTTCCGGAGGACGCGGTTCTGGTCGCTTCCACCGGTGTGATCGGACAGCAGCTTCCTGTGGATAAGATAGAAGCCGGCGTGGCAAAGCTTGCGCCCTTCCTATCCGGAACCAGGGAGGCGGCAGCCACAGCGGCAAAGGCTATCATGACAACCGATACAAAGCCGAAGGAGGTTTCCGTCAGCTTTCCAGTGGGAGGCACGACCGTGACCATCGGAGGCATGTGCAAGGGATCCGGCATGATCCATCCGAATATGTGCACCATGCTCTCCTTCCTGACCACAGATGCCGCCATCTCCAAGCAGCTGCTGCAGAAGGCTCTTTCCACCGTCATTGCGGACACCTATAACATGATCTCCGTGGACGGAGACACCTCTACCAATGATACGGTGCTGCTGCTGGCCAATGGTCTGGCGGAAAATCCGGAAATCACGGAGGAGGGAGAGGATTATCAAAACTTTGTCCGCGCGCTTTTCGAGATTAACCGTGTCCTGGCGAAAAAGATCGCGGGAGACGGTGAAGGCGCGACCGCGCTTTTTGAGGTCCGCATGATTCATGTGGATACGGTAGAGAACGCGAAGATTCTGGCGAAATCTGTCATTACGTCAAATCTGACAAAAGCGGCCATTTTCGGCCATGATGCCAACTGGGGAAGAATTCTCTGCGCCATGGGGTATTCCGGCGTGAAAAAAAAAAAAAAAAAAGTGGATCTCTATTTCGAGAGCGC
>CACVSR010000086.1 GCA_902756775.1 uncultured Lachnospiraceae bacterium
TCAGTGTGTGCCAGGCAGGCGGAAGGAGCTTTTCAGCGATACAATTCTCCCGAATACCGGCGCTCCCTCTGCAGACAGTTTTGCGTCCGCGCAGAAGAACCCGTTCCGGATAAACTGGAAACTGTCATATCCCTTTGCCTGCATCAGGGCAGGCTCCACACGGCAGTTTTCCAGAACCTCCAGGGAATCCGGATTGATGTTCATGGAGCCGTCCTCGTTATAGACGCCCTTGGACTCATCGATCAGATTCTCGTACAGACGGACCGTTACCTTGCCTGCCGTCGCGGCGTTGACCCAGTGGATGGTTCCCTTCACCTTACGGCCGTCCGGACTGTTTCCTCCCCTGCTGGCAGGATCGTAGGTGCAGTGGACGACTGTCACCTTTCCATTTTCGTCTTTTTCAAAGCCGACGCACTTGACAAAATACGCATGCATCAGGCGGACTTCATTTCCCGGAAACAGGCGGAAATATTTCCTGGGAGGTTCTTCCATGAAATCGTTTCTCTCGATAAACAGCTCCCTGGAGAACGGAATCTTCCGGGTTCCCAGCGCCTCGTTTTCCGGATTATTGGAGGCTTCCAGCTCCTCCGTCTGCCCTTCCGGGTAATTGTCAATGACCAGCCGGATGGGATCCAGAACCGCCATCATGCGGGGAGCCTTCAGCTTCAGGTCGTCGCGGATGCAATATTCCAGCATGGCGTAATCGGTGCTGCTGTTCGCCTTGGAAATTCCCGCCAGCTCCACAAACCTCCGGATGGATTCCGGCGTGTACCCGCGTCTGCGCAGGGCGGCGATGGTGACCAGACGGGGATCATCCCAGCCGTCCACCGTTCCGTTTTCCACCAGTTTCTTGATGTACCGTTTTCCAGTCACAACATTGGTCAGATAAAGCTTTGCGAACTCAATCTGTTTCGGCGGGTGCGGATATTCCAGCTCCGTTACCACCCAGTTGTACAGCGGACGGTGATCCTCAAACTCCAGCGTGCACAGAGAATGTGTCACACCCTCAATGGCATCCTCAATCGGATGTGCAAAATCATACATTGGGTAGATGCACCACTTATCGCCCGTGTTATGGTGCGTCATCCGGGCGATCCGGTAGATAACCGGATCCCGCATGTTAATATTCGGGGAGGCCATGTCGATCTTTGCCCGCAGCACCTTGCTCCCGTCCGGGAATTCGCCTGCCCGCATTCTGCGGAACAGATCCAGATTTTCCTCTATAGAGCGGTTCCGATAGGGGCTTTCCTTTCCGGGTTCGGTGAGCGTCCCCCGGTATTCCCTTATTTCTTCCGCGGAGAGATCGCAGACAAAGGCTTTTCCCTTCCGGATCAGCTTTTCCGCCGCCTCATACATCTGGTCAAAATAATTGGAAGCAAAGAACAGCCGTCCCTCCCAGTCCGCGCCAAGCCAGGCTACATCTCTCTGGATAGACTCGACAAATTCCGACCGCTCCTTCATGGGGTTTGTGTCGTCAAAGCGGAGGTTGAATTTTCCGCCGTATTCCTTTGCGATGCCGTAATTCAGAAGAATCGACTTTGCGTGGCCGATATGAAGATATCCGTTCGGTTCGGGCGGAAATCTGGTACAAATCTGCTCGTACTTCCCCTCCTTGAGATCCTGATCGATGATCTGCTCAATAAAATTTCTGGATACCTTCTCCTTTTCCTCTGCCGGTTCCTCTGCCATTTCTTTTCTGTTCTCTCCCATGATGAACTCCTGTCTGTAAATCTCTTCTGTGATATATTTCAGTCCGCCGCGGACTGCTCCGGGGGACTGATCAGCGGTTCTAGTTATCGTCTTGCGTATTCGTCTTGCTTTTTTACTGCTTCTGCTGTTTTTTCTTTCCGCCGGGGATGAGGGATATAATCCACTTCCGCTTCAGGGTGGCAAAGACCAGCAGCCCGATCTGGATTCCCAGCGCCAGGAACATATACAGATACTGGCCGCGTTTTAAGAATCCTCCGGCCGCGCAGTTAAACAGGATCTGGATCCAGCTTGTGACGCAGATGGCCATGACGTACTCATAAGAACGAATATTGGAGCGGGCCGCGATGTAAGGGATAATCCCGTTTGGAAGAATCGGGAGCAGGTTGACAAAACCCACCACAAAGGCCGGGTTGGCCGAAGCCATCTTTTCCCGGATCCAGTTATTCTTCGGCTTGTCAATATTGGCGATGTTGGAAATCTGGTTTCCCATTTTTCTTGCGAAGCCGAACACCAGAACATTCCCCAGAATAAAACCAAAGTAGCACATAAAGAAAGACCGGACGCCGCCGTAGATGATTCCGGCTGCGATCTGAATGGCAAATCCGGGAAGTACGATACTGACAACCTGCAGCGCGGACATGGCAATCACTGCCAGCGCCCCCTTCCAGAGTCCCTCCTGCTGGATGTAGGCCTCGATTGCCTCCTCGTCCCCCTCCTTCAGCAGATGGAACAGAGCCGGAAGAGAATCCCCGAAAAGAGCCCATAGAATAACAATAATCAGAACCAGCAGCGCGATCAGCAGGATCAGCTTGCCGTATTTCTGAAAGAATTTTTTTACAGACATAAATTCCCCACATTTGATCTTTTTATAGTGGAATTCTAAAGCATCCGCTTCCTTCTGTCAATGAAACGGTGTTCCGCCGCTCTCTGAAAGCTCACAGATGTGTACGAAGAAGCGGAAAACCGCTCTTCTGCTGGAATCTGTCATTTCCGGATGCCATTGAAACCCGTAAACAGGAAGCGACCGGTGCTGAAATCCCTCCAGACATCCGTCTACATCATCTACCTGTGTACCGATCAGTCCGTCCGCCAGCTTATCTACGCACTGGTGATGATAATGCATTCCGTTATAATCCGGGCCGAGAACGCTCCGGAAGGTGGAGGATTTCCAGATATCCACCTTGCGCAAGACCTTCATGTGCCCGTCAATCTGCTGGCGCAGCGTGCCCCCCAGCGCCACGTTGATAATCTGACTGCCGCGGCAGATTCCCAGAACCGGTTTTTTTGCCTGAACAAACGTTCTGACAGCTTCCATCTGTAGCCTGTCCTCTTTGGGGTTCAGGTTCCGCGAAGACGTATTGGCCTGTCCGTAAAAGGAAGGATCGACATCCTCCCCGCCCGGTATTACCAGCGCATCATAGTCACACACCGAACCTTTATCGTTGTCCACCAACCTGGCGTCCGCACCGTACTGATTCAGCGCATTCACCAGAGGCTGACCCAGATTGCCTGAGGCGGATGCCACAACAGCAATGACCGGTTTCCGGTACCGGACATGGGAACCGAGAGGGACACAGAAAAGCAGTGCCAGCACTACGACTAGAAATGGAATCCATTTTTCCCGGCGGATCATCATAGCATTCCTCTTCTCTCATTACAAAAAAGAAACCTATCTGCCATCTTTATATTCGTTCCGTGGTAAGGCGGAAATAGAAGCATGCCTGCATACAGATTCAGTCCTATTTTACATGCATGTCCGTTTCCTGTAAATCCGGGCGGAACAGAAGTTCTTCTCCGTTCTCCCCCAACGCATGTACTGTTTCCATGACAGCACGTATTTTCTCGTCCATCTGTTCTCTGTTTTCTGTCCGGAAATAACAACGGGCATAATAAGGGGCGGGTCCGAACCGTTCCACAGCATCTCCCGCCTTATAAAAAGGATGAAAACCGACGGTTCCCTGCTGCCTGGCCAGGTCTAGAACGCTGTCCTGATTCTTTATGATGCCGGAGCGGACACTGGTCAGATAGATTCCTGCCGCACAGCCGCTGCCCTTCGGGCTGTGGCTGCGCAGTCGCTCCTTCCCGTGATCCGGGCTGCAGACCAGATCCAGAAGATAATCCTCCAGGGATAGACCTGTGGTATATTCGGTCAGCTCATGCTCAAACCCGAAAAAGCGGGCGGCAATCTCCCCGATCTCTATTTTTGTCCCGTCCCAGAAGCACTGCATGGCCACAGGGCCCTGCTTCTGTCCGGTTTTCTCCACATATTTCTGCAGAATGTCGGTCACAACCGGAGCCGCCTGGTCGAAATAACGGGATGGATAAATATTCGCGTAATTGACCCGGATGGTATTCCGGTCTAGCTCTGCCGTCATCCGGTCTGCCAGAGAGAGCAGCTGCACCTTTCCGTCCACGACGGCGGCCTGGACATTCAGCTCCTGCCCGCGGGAAACGCTTTCCAGAAGAGCCTCTCCGTGAGTCAGCTCCGGGTCTGTACCGCGGAACCATTCCCGGATCTCCTCCGGGCTCCAGACGACCCGAAGGCCGCGGGATCCATAGGAATCAACCGGCTTTATAACAGCAGGATATATTTTCCAAGGATCCGGGCTCTCATCCCCGGATTCTGAGCCGAAAGGTCTCTCGTCTGCTTCCGGTCTGCAGGCTTCCGTCCCGCACAGCCACTCTTCTGCCTTTGTCCTGCGGAATTCCGGAACATGGAGCCCCAGTTCCCGGCAGATTTTCTTTGTCACCTGCTTATCCCGGTAAGCCGGGAGCATCTCCGGCTTCGCGTAACAGGGGATTCCGGCACGATCGGCGATCCGCACCATCATCTCAAACATAATATCCGAAAAGCTTGTAATGATGGCGTTGATTTTTTCTTTCCTGCAGATTTCCGCAATCCGGTCCACATCCCGCACATCCGCCACATAGCCCCTGTCCGCCCAGGCACGCGCCGGTCCGTCCGCGTTCCCATCGCAGACTACCGTGTAACAGCCTCTGGCTTTTGCCTTCTTTACCAGATCCGTCATCTCGAAGAGTGTCCCCAGTATCATCAGTCTTTTCTGCATTCCGCGCCCTCCTCTTCTCCTGCGCCGTTTTCTGTCTTTTCATAAACCTTTTTCACCACAAACTGTGGGGCGGAATTGATGCACATAAAAATCCGGCCAATATATTCTCCCATGATTCCGAGCATCATCATCACCATGCCGAAAAAGAAGAGGATGACGCACATCAGGGCGGAATAGCCCTGCGGAATGGTCGGATCGGCAATCCGGTGGAAAATGGTGACAAGCAGGAAAAGAAAAGCAAACAGAACCGTAAAAATTCCGGCCACCCCCGCAATCCGCAGCGGTTTCACCGTAAAGTTTGTAAAATTAGACCAGAGCTTCAGGAGCGACCGGAAGGTATATCCTGATTTTCCCTCCACCCGGTCATAGTGCTCAATGTCCACGTTTGTCATTTTGCGCGTGGTTCGGAGAAACAGTCCCTCCATAAAGGAATAGGCGAATTTATAGTTGATAATCTCATCAATCACGTAGCGTCTGGCAACCCAGAAACTGGTGCATGACAGATTTTTCGGCTTGTTCAGGAAGATTGTCTCAAAAGAATCGTCCATCCGGGTAAACAGACGGCGGATCGCGCTGTGCTTCTTATGAAAATATCTGCCAAATACAACATCATACCCCTCTTCCAGCTTTTCCAGCAGGGCCGGTATGTTGTCCGGCCGTGTCTGCATGTCGTCGTCCAGGTTTACCACGATCTCTCCGGAGACAAAATGCATGGCTGCCAGCTGGGCGTTCGCCTGGCCGGTATTCTTCACCAGATCTACCAGCTTGACGAAAGGGTATTTCAGCCGCATCTTTTTCAAAAAAGGCAGCGTCCCCGGATCCGGGGAACAGTCGTTGACCAGGATTACCTCGAAGCTGTCGGTGTGCAGACGGCTGCGGAACACATCGCGGATGCCCGCAAGCTCCTGGTCGAAAATATCCTGGGTATTGTAACAGGGAACAATAACGGAATATTTCATGGGGCTCCTCATTTTAATCGAACAAAAAAAGCTTGTGATATGAATAAAGGCGCCCGGCTGATGCCTGGCGCCTAGAGCTGATAACCAGAATCGAACTGGTGACCTCATCCTTACCAAGGATGCGCACTACCGACTGTGCTATATCAGCATTCCGTCGACCCGCGGTGTTCGCCGCTCGTCAACGAACTAAATCATATCAAACGAGTTATCCCCTGTCAAGAAAATTCTTCATGTCTGCACAACAAAAATCTCCCGGAATTTTTTAAGACATAAAACAGCTTATGGACTGCCCCGGCGACATGTGCTTCTTCATGCCTGTGTCAGGTGTTTTTTCATGCCTGCCCCAAAAAGCTCTTAATGCCGGAAACAATTTTTTTCCACAGATTTCCAATCCAGCCCAGAAACGAAACGCCCCCTGTTTCCTGCCCGGTCTGTGACATGCCCGATGAATCCGCCCCGCTGCTTCCTGCCTTCTCTGTGCCTTCCTCCGGTGCCGCGGTTCCGTCCGGACCAGAGGCGGAAACCGCGGAACTATCCTGGGATATGTTTTCACTGCTGCTTTCTTCGGCATCCGCCTGGTCCGCCGATACGCTTTGCGCTTTCAGCGCAGGCTCCTGCTTCTGCTGATACTCTTCCAGATTTTTCTGGAAATCTTCGTCCGTGGAAAGCTTGACAACCCACCATTCGGAAACGTTCTCCGTGGCGCCCTCAATCCCGGAAATCCGGTTGGCACCCTCCTCCCCTGCGTAGGTTTCCGTAAACGCAAACTCACTGGAATGCCAGAAAACATCGTCATCGGAGGAATCCCCCCAGAAGAACCCTACATGATGGTAATCCGATATAGACATCGGGCCGCCCTCATCAAAGGACCAGATAATATCACCCTTCTCCAGAACGCCGGACGCGAGCATCTCTTCCCTGGTAGAAAAGGTATCGTAGACTATGTTGTGACTGTAAATCCAGTCCACCCATCCGCCGCCGTTTTCATAAGGTGATGTATCCGCACCTTCCCAGCAGGGTACATGATCTGCATTCTTCTGTGCCACCGCGTGCAACACATTCCAGACAAAGCCCTCGCACTGCATATGACCGTCCGCACCGGGTTCCTGACTTTCTCCTTCTGTCTCTTCATAGGGAGTTCCCAGATACTCCTCCTGGTTTTCCAGCAAGTACAAAACCAGATCCGAACGGGTAAAGCCGAAATAATCATTCATATACTCTGAACCGGACTCTGTGTAAGAACTGCCGCTCTGGCTTCCCGCTACCCCGCCGTCCGCCTGGCTATAGCCATAGCTTTCCTGCGTCTGACCGTCATATCCGCTTCCGTATACCGGTGTGTCCCCGGAACCATCCGAAGATGCCCCGCCCCACGTCCCGGCCACATCCTGATCATAGCCGCCTGCATCAGGCGCTGCCCAGTCCTCTGCCAGAACACACTGTGCGGTTCCCGCCAGTACAGATAAAATCAGCACAAGGGCGATAAAAATACCGGATACTCTGATCTTTCTTGTTTTCCCTAAAAGCATCATTTATAACAATCCCCTTTTTATGGCGGTTATTGTAACGCTGTTTTCCGGGCAAACACAAGTGAAAAGAATGTGTCCT
>CACVSR010000087.1 GCA_902756775.1 uncultured Lachnospiraceae bacterium
CTTCTGTCTTTTCTTTATGCGGAGCTGCGCGGTATGATTCCCTGCGCCTACGAGGACAGGCAGTGGGATATGCTGGTGATGACGGAACTTTTTCTGGAAATTTACGGCCTGTTTGTCTCCGCTGCGGCGGACCGGAGGATTCCGGAGGAGAGCAGCGTACAGGACGCCCTGTACTGGTACGTGATGGATTACAGCCGGGAAATGATGGATCAGAGAAACCGGGAAGCACTGGATCCGGAAGAGTCCTTTATCCGGGATCTGGTCATGCAGTCTGATCTCACGGACATCCGTTATCTGTATCGGTTTGGAGAGTATGTCTCGGAAAATGAAAAGCAGCTCGCCGCTTTTCTGAATACTCTTTCCCAGGAGGAGATAGACGCGATCGCGAAAACCTGGACAGAAGGATACCGTATCGGGTTTGAGGTACAGCGAAAAGAGATACGGAAAAAGAAAACGGTAAACGTCCGATATTCCCTCGGCTTTGAGAGGATTGTCCGGGCGGCGGTGCTTCGTTTCCGGGACATGGGTCTGGAATCTGTGATTTACCGGGCCGCGTTTCATTCCATTAATAAACGCTCACATCTGAGAATCGGATTCCTGGGACCTCTCCCGAATCCCCAGTTTGAATATGACCACAGAAATGACGCGGCTATTTATACCGACGAGCGTTTTATCACCAGAAAGCTGCAGAATCTTCAGGGCTCCTATGAAAGCAGAAAGGCAGAGGCTGCTGTGCACGGCGGGCCTGCCTGCATGGATACATTTGGAGAATTGCCGTTTACGCCGGAGGCAAAGGAATCCTGCTGCCGCCTGAGCGGGGAACAGCAGGCTCTTCAGGTCCGCTATCAGAACGAGTCCGGGCAGATCGTGAACAGGTATATTCGCGGAGACGAGAGAAGCTTCACCATTATCGCTTATCCGGTGCCGGAAATCGGAAGCAGGTTTCCGGAAATCTTCCGTGAGACGGAAAAAATCAACAACCTGGATTACCGGAAGTATCAGAAGATTCAGCAGAAGCTGATTGACGCGCTGGATCAGGGGGATTGCGTGCATGTTCAGGGACGGAGGGGCAACCGGACAGACCTTACTATCGCCCTGCATCCGCTGGAAAAACCCGAAATACAGACAAAATTCGAAAACTGCGTGGCAGATGTCAATATACCGGTGGGAGAGGTCTTTACCTCGCCGGTTCTGAAGGGGACGAACGGAGTGCTGCATGTCAGCCGGGTGTATCTGGAAGATTTTCAGTTCCGGGATCTGTGCATCACGGTGAGGGACGGAATGACGGTGGACTATTCCTGCGCGAACTTCGGGAAAGAAGAAGACAACCGCCGCTTCATCGAAGAAAATATCCTGTATCATCATCCGTCTCTTCCCATGGGAGAGTTTGCCGTCGGAACCAATACAACGGCCTACCGCATGGCGTCCCGGTTCCATATTGCGGAGAAACTGCCGATTTTGATCGCGGAGAAGATGGGACCGCATTTTGCCTTCGGGGACACCTGTTACAGCTGGCAGGAAGAGGTTCCGGTCTATAATCCGGACGGCAGGGAGATGATCGCGCGGGATAATGAAAAATCACTGCTGCGCAAGACAGACCCGGGGAAGGCCTATTTCGGCTGCCACACGGATATCACCATTCCGTATGAAGAGCTGGGTCATATCCGTGTGATCCGCCCGGATGGAGGCATCATTCCGATTATAGAGGAAGGATATTTTGTCCTGCCTGGAACAGAGGAGCTGAATGAACCACTGAAGGGGCTTATCTGAGTATGGACGGCATTCGGGAAATCTATTATGATAGAAGGCATGGACGAGGTATTTTCTGAGGCGGAGAATCCGTATGAGTCCCGGCATCCGGGAGGAAGGAAGAGGAGAAGAAAATGGCTGAAGTAGGTATCGTTATGGGAAGCGATTCGGATATGGCTGTCATGGCAAAGGCGGCTGCGACCCTGGAGGAGTTCGGAATTGATTACGAAATGCGCATCATTTCCGCCCACAGGGAGCCGGAGGAGCTGGTATCCTGGGCAAAGGGGGCTGCGGACAGAGGCATCCGGGTAATTATCGCAGGCGCAGGAATGGCAGCGGCTCTGCCGGGGATGGTAGCGGCGCTGTTTCCGCTTCCGGTTATCGGTGTCCCGATGAGTTCAAAGGCGCTTGGAGGAACCGACGCTCTGTATTCTATTGTGCAGATGCCTTCCGGAATTCCGGTTGCCACAGTGGCTGTTGACGGGGCAAAGAACGCGGCTATTCTTGCCGCCAGGATTCTTGCTGTTTCTAACCCGGAACTGCTTCAGAAGGTTGTTGCATACGGAGAAGAGGGCCGCAGGGGAGTTATGGCCAAAGATGAGAAACTACAGAAAGTCGGATATAAAAATTACAACGCCTGAATTTCATGATTACAGTGTCAAAAGTCCGACGTCACGCATGCCGGCATGCAGGTGATAAAAGGCATTTACGACACCTGTATCATTTCAACTTTACATAAAATGGACAGCAGTATGTGGTCTGCGCTGCGGGTCAGAACGGTAAACGGGAGGAAATTATGGATTACAGAAATGCAGGAGTAGATATTGAGGCCGGATATAAGTCCGTGGAACTGATGAAACAGTATGTGAAAACAACGGCCCGCCCCGAAATGCTGGGCGGTCTCGGCGGATTTTCCGGTGCTTTTTCCATGGAAGGCTTTAAGAACATGGAAAAGCCCACGCTTGTTTCCGGAACAGACGGCGTGGGAACAAAGCTGAAGCTGGCTTTCCTGATGAATAAGCACGATACGGTCGGTATCGACTGTGTGGCCATGTGCGTCAATGACATTGCCTGCGCCGGGGGAGAGCCGCTTTTCTTTCTGGATTATATCGCCTGTGGGAAGAACTATCCGGAGAAGATCGCGGAAATTGTCAAGGGCGTCGCAGACGGATGCCGTCAGGCGGGGGCTGCCCTGATCGGAGGCGAGACGGCCGAGATGCCCGGATTTTATCCGCAGGACGAGTACGATCTGGCAGGCTTTGCTGTCGGAATTGTAGACGAGAAGGATATGATTACGGGAGCGGAGCTGGAACCGGGAGATACCCTGGTCGGGCTGGCATCCTCCGGGGTGCACAGCAACGGATTTTCTCTTGTCCGGAAAATCTTTGATATGACACAGGAATCCCTGGACACCTATTATCCGGAGCTGGACGGGAAGCTGGGAGATGTTCTTCTGGTTCCGACTAAAATTTATGTCAGGGCGCTGAAAAATATCAGACTTGCTGGCGTCCGGGTTCACGCCTGCAGTCATATTACGGGCGGCGGTTTCTATGAAAATGTCCCGCGCATGCTGAAGGAAGGCGTCTGCGCAAAAATAGATAAAAACAGCTATCCGGTTCCGCCTATCTTCCGGCTGATGGCAAAGAAGGGCGAGGTGGAAGAAAAAGTCATGTACAACACATACAACATGGGTATCGGCATGGTGCTGGCAGTCCGCCCGGAGGATGTGGAAAAAACCATGCAGGCCGCCCGTGATGCAGGGGAGTATCCTTATGTAATCGGAAAAATCGAGGAAGGGCAAAAGGGAGTAATCTTATGTTGAATCTTGTCGTTCTGGTATCAGGAGGCGGCACAAATCTGCAGGCAGTTCTGGATGCCATTGACAGCGGAAAAATCAGAAATGCCCGTGTAACAGCGGTAATCAGCAACAATCCCGGAGCCTACGCCCTGGAGAGGGCAAGGAAACATGGGATTGACGCGGTCTGTATCAGTCCGGGGCAGTTTTCCTCCCGCGGTGATTTTGAGAAAGCCCTCCTGGACAGGGTAAAGAGTTACAGTCCGGATCTTGTCGTTCTGGCGGGATGCCTGGTTGTGATACCGCCGGAAATGGTAGAGGCCTTTCCGAACCGCATCATCAATATTCATCCGGCGCTGATCCCGTCCTTCTGCGGAACCGGGTTCTACGGATTAATGCCCCACGAGGCGGTGCTGAAAAGAGGCTGCCGGGTAACCGGAGCTACCGTACATTTTGTGGACGCGGGAACGGATTCCGGACCGATTATCCTCCAAAAGGCGGTATACGTACAGGAAGGAGACACACCGGAAATTCTTCAGCGGCGCGTCATGGAAGAGGCGGAGTGGAAAATTATGCCGGAAGCGATCAATCTGATCGCCGAGGGAAGAGTTTCGGTTGAAAACGGAAAAGTAATAATAAAAGATTATACCTACGGAACGGTCTGAAAAAAGGAGGCACAAATGAAGGTACTTGTCGTAGGAAGCGGCGGCAGAGAGCATGCCATTGTATGGAAAGCGGCACAGAGCCCCAGGGTAGATAAAATATACTGTGCGCCGGGAAACGCCGGGATTGCAGAACTGGCGGAGTGCGTGGACATCAAGGCCATGGAATTTGACAGACTGGTGGATTTTGCAAAGACAAACGCCGTCGATCTGACGATTGTAGGGATGGATGACCCGCTGGTAGGCGGAATCGTGGATGCCTTTGAGGCAGCTGGACTTCGTGTGTTCGGACCGCGGAAAAACGCCGCGATTCTGGAGGGATCCAAGGCCTTTTCCAAAGATCTCATGAAAAAATATCATATCCCAACGGCCGCCTATGAGACCTTTACAGACCCGAAAGAGGCAGCGAAATATCTGGAGACATCCAGATACCCCATTGTCCTGAAAGCGGATGGTCTGGCATTGGGTAAGGGCGTTCTGATCTGCGAGAACAAGGAGCAGGCACTGGACGGCGTGAAGGAAATTATGGAGGATAAGAAATTCGGTTCCGCCGGCAATAAGATGGTTGTGGAAGAATTTCTGACCGGCCGGGAGGTATCCGTTCTCTCCTATGTTGACGGAAAAATTGTAAAGACCATGGCTTCCGCGCAGGATCATAAGCGGGCAAAAGACGGAGATGAAGGGCTGAATACCGGGGGAATGGGAAACTTCTCTCCGACACCGTTCTACACAAAGGAAATAGACGAGTACTGTCAGAAATATATTTTCCAGCCGACGGTGGATGCCATGGCCGCAGAAGGCCGCCCCTTCAAGGGTGTTATTTTCTTCGGACTGATTTTGACTGCAGACGGGCCGAAGGTTCTGGAGTACAATGCCAGATTCGGAGATCCGGAGGCGCAGGTGGTGCTTCCGCGTCAGGAGAACGATATTATTGATGTATGCGAGGCCTGTATCGACGGGACACTGGACCAGATTGATCTGAAATTTAAGGAAGACGCCTGTGTCTGCGTGGTTCTTGCCAGTGACGGTTATCCGGTTTCCTACCAAAAAGGTTACCCCATCCGGGGGCTGGAAAACTTTAAGGGAAAAGACGGATTTTATGTGTTCCACGCGGGTACTGCGTTTAACGAAAAGGGAGAAATTGTCACCAACGGAGGACGTGTCCTGGGAGTGACCGCTCTCGGAAAAGATCTGCGGGAAGCCCGCGCCAATGCCTACAAGGCGGTGGACTGGGTTGATTTTGATAACAAATATTACCGCCACGACATCGGACATGCCATTGATGAGTTTCAGGGATAAACCCGGCTGCATGTGGATTTCGATGAGGGATACACCGTGTTTATACAAAATACGAAAGAGATTCGCCAGGAAAAACAGCGAAAGAGAGAAATAGCCCGCGAAGAGAGGATACAGGAGAGGCTGGACGAAGAGGCGCAGTTCCGGGAAGAGGAAAAGGCTGCCGTGCAGAAGGCCAGAGAAGAAGAGGAGAAGGAGAAAAAAAGGGGAGAAAAACAGGCGGAAGCGGAAAAGGAATCCCAGAGACGCAGAAGTCAGAGGCTTAGGGAAAATCTGAATCACAAATACACGCAAATTGCCTGGTATGTGGTTATTACCGCTGTCATTCTCTACATTCTGCTGAAGATTCTGGATCATCTGGGAGAGATCGGAGCTGCAATCGGAGCCGGACTGGGGTGGATGAGCGTTCTTCTGAAACCTCTGGTCATTGGTTTTGCCATTGCCTATCTTTTGTATCCGCTGGATAATTTCTTTCAGAGACAGCTGCTCAAAATTCCATGGTTTCGTAAAAAGCGGTTTTCGGCACGGGGGCTGGCTGTCGGGATGACAGCCATTCTTGTGGCGGGGATTCTTGCCGTCAGCCTTTCGGCCATCGTATCTACGGTTACCAGGGAACTGACCGTGTTTCATGTGGATGACATCGACCGGCTGTTAAGCAGTCTGCAGTCCTCCATGAACAGCTTTTACAACAGCGTTATCCGGGTCATGCACAATTTTTCTATTTCCTCGGACCAGCTTACCGAATACCTGGAACCCCTGCAGACAGCGGTGGTGGACTGGGCCGGAGATCTGGCAAAATCAGTGGCTGGCGGTGTGCGGCATCTTCCCGCGACTCTTTCCACAACCATTTTTGCCATTATCTTTGGCGTGTATTTTCAGTTGGACGGAGAGGGGCTGAAAAAATACTGGAGCCATGCCCTGAAGGCGATTACAACGTGGAATGCCTATAATAACATCCGGAACTTCTTCCGGGATGCGGATTCGGTGTTTTCCGGCTACATCCGCGGACAGCTGGTGGATGCGACGTTTATGGCCGTTGTTGTCAGTATTTCCCTGTCCCTGGTAGGCATCCGGTATGCGATTGTAATCGGGATTCTGACAGGTATCGGGAACCTGATCCCATATGTCGGCCCCTTTGTGGCATACGGTTCCACCATTTTAGTCAGTCTTCTGCGCTGGAATCCCAGAAAGCTGATTATTGCGCTGATTGTCCTTTTTATCATTCAGACAATAGACGGAAATGTGATAAATCCGAAATTTCTCAGCAACGCGATTAAAATTCATCCGCTGCTGGTGATTGCCTCGCTGATCATCGGAAGTGCCATCGGAGGCTTTCTTGGGATGCTTCTGGCCGTTCCCTGCGGGGCTCTTGCGAAAATCTATTTTGAAAAACTGATCAGCTATATTATCAGGCGAAGGAAGCTGGAGCTTCCGGACGAATAAGATGCTGTGGATTTCAGAAAGGCTGATTTGCTTTTCAAAGCTCTATGATTCTGTGGTGAGTTGACTGCTCTGAGGTTATCAGATAAAATGGGCTTATTAAAAGATAAGCGGCACACAGCGGCTATTCCGGAAAGAGCGGAAAACAATTCCACCGAACCGGGATAGGGTTGTGTGTCGCTTTATTCATTTGACATGACCAGGGAAGCAGAGGGTAAGGGCAGAGTATGGAGAAACATAGTAAGTTAATGATTCTTTTTCCGGGAATCGGCTATACAAATGACAGGCCGCTCTTATACTATACAGGGA
>CACVSR010000088.1 GCA_902756775.1 uncultured Lachnospiraceae bacterium
GGAGAAGGCCGGATATCCGGACATCAAAATCGAGGTGGACGGAGGCGTCAATTCCGGTACCCTGCGGACGGTTCTGGATGCAGGGGCAGACGTTCTTGTTATGGGATCTGCCATTTTTAATGGAGATCCGGCGGAGAACTTCCGAAAGATGCAGGCGCTGGCAGGATGAAGGCTGTCATTTTTACAGGGGGAACGATCGAAAGAGAGGCAGTCACGGAATTTTTTCGCAAGGAAAGTCCCGATCTGGTTGTGGCTGCGGACAGAGGGCTGGAGTTCTGCTATCATTCCGGTATTCATCCGGATTATATCGTCGGGGATTTTGACAGCATCCGTCCGGAGATTCTTGCTTACTTCAGAGGGAGAAAAGAGATCCCGATTGATACCTACCGCCCGGAGAAGGATATGACGGACACAGATATTGCCATGGAAAAGGCTGTACAGCTCGGCGCGGACAGTGTTGTTTTTTTCGGGGCGACTGGAACAAGGCTGGATCATACGCTGAGCAATATCTTTAACCTCATTATACTGAAGGAGAGAGGCATCCGCGCCTGGATTCTGGACGCTCATAATCGTATATATCTTCCTCCGGGGCACGAACTCATCCTCCGGAGGGAGGATATGTACGGGAAGTATCTCTCCCTTTTTCCCGTCCGAAAAGAGGTCAGAGGGCTTACGATAGAAGGCTTTTGCTATCCGCTGGAGGGCAGAACGCTGCAGCAGGGAGACGGTGGGTTGTGCGTCAGCAATCAGCTTTCTCCACAGGCAGATGAAGGAAGAATCCGCTGGGAAAGCGGCGACCTGCTGGTTATGGAAACGCGGGACTGAAATATCCTGTCCCTGGGGCAGATCAATCGCACTGCGAAACGGAAGTGACAGCTCTAAGATTATAAGAGACGACAGAAATTCTCTGTGCGGCGGCAGGAAAAATTGAACCGTCTTTAAAAGACAGAACACGAACAGGAGATGCATGGAAAAGCTGAGAGAAGCATTGGAGAAATTCGGGATGCAATTTGGTTCCGATGTAACAGAATCCCAGAAAAAAGAGCTGGAGGACTTCTGGAATTCCACCTTTGAAAAAGAAGGGGATACGGTTGGAGACGCCGAAGAACAGGCGGTTTTAAGCGGATTCCGGAATTTTAATTTTGTGATTGACAAGACAGACATTCCGCAGTTTGCTCCTGCCTACGGCGATCCGATTTTTACCCTGTCCGACGGACGGGAGAGAAATCATGTATTTATCGGAAAGTTTACCAATCCGGACGGGAGACTGATGTTTGAATGCCGGACGGGAGAAAAACCGGAATTGTGTCCGGTTTACAAGGTGGATATCCGCTTTCAGAAGCTTCTTCTTTCACTGATGGAGGAACACGCGTTTCTGCGGCTGGACGGCTATTACCAGGGGGAGACTTTTGTAGCGACAGGAATTCACAGACAGAAAGAGCCGGAGGACCGGAAGGAGCCGGATGACAGCTTTCTGCAGACGCTGATTCATCGTCTCCAGAGTTCCCAGGTATTTCCGCAGGAGGAAACTCCGGAAGAGGAGCGGTTTGAGACGCTGGATGGCATTAAGAGCTTTGTGAAAGTCGGCGGGATTACGCTTCCCGGTCAGATCCGCCACTGGGCGGAGCGGACGCTGAAGGAGCTGGAAGACCCGTCTGTCAGCGCGGAAGAGAAAAATCATGCCAAGCGCGCACTGATGCTCATGCTGAATGTGCGTTGGGAGAGCACGGATTTTCCGCCGATTGATCCCTGGGAGGCGCGGAAAATACTGGATGAGGAGCTCTACGGGCTGGAAAATGTCAAACAGAGAGTCATTGAAACCATCATACAGATCAACCGGACGCATACACTTCCGGCCTACGGGCTGCTGCTGATCGGACCTCCCGGAACGGGAAAGTCCAGAATTGCGTATGCAGTCGGGAAGATTCTGAAACTTCCCTGCACCGTGCTGGATATGAGCACTATCCGGGATCCGGAGGCGCTGACCGGCAGTCCGCGCGTCTATGTGAACGCGAAGCCGGGGAAGATTATGGAGGCCTTTTCCAGAGCCGGAACCTCCAATGTTGTATTTGTCATCAACGAGCTGGACAAGGCAGACGGGGAGCATACCAATGGAAATCCGGGAGATGTCCTGCTGACGCTTCTGGATAACCTTGGCTTTACCGATGTCTACATGGAATGCGCCATCCCCACAGGAGGCGTGTATCCGATTGGAACGGCCAATGATAAAAGCAAAATCAGCGGACCGCTGCTTTCCCGCTTTTCGGTGATTGAGATCCCGGATTATACACCGGAGGAAAAGAAAATTATCTTTACCCAGTATGCGCTTCCCAGGGTACTGAAAAAGGTAGGTATGGGAAAGAAGGAATGCGTGCTCACCGACGGGGCGGTGGACTGCGTGATCAGACGCTTCCAGGGTTATACGGGCTGCCGGGAGCTGGAGCAGGCAGCGGAGCATATTGCGGGAAACGCGCTGTACAGAATTGAGACGGAAAAGGTATCGCAGGTCATCTACGACGAGAGAGCAGTGGAACGGCTGCTGACCGGGAAGATCGCATAAATTAATGCTCCGTTTTTCACGGAGCATGACCGGGCTGCTGCAGTTATAAAAGAATAGAGAGTAAAAAACGGTCAGGAAATGTCCAGATCAGGCGGTTCGTCCAGATGGTCTGAAACATAACCGCCGTTTTTTTTGCGCTGTCGGACGCATTCGGTAAGAAGGTATTCGATCTGCCCGTTTACGGAACGGAAATCATCCTCTGCCCAGGCTGCGATTTCATTGTACAGCTTCTCACTCAGGCGCAGAGGAATCTGCTTTTTTGCCATCAGTAGAGACTTCCGGAATTGATGACCGGCTGTGCGTCATGGTTTCCGCACAGGACAACCATCAGGTTGGAAACCATGGCAGCCTTTCTCTCTTCGTCCAGATCGACAATACCGTTCTTGTTCAGTCTTTCCAGAGCCATTTCCACCATACCGACAGCACCCTCTACAATCATCTTTCTGGCATCAATCACAGCGGAAGCCTGCTGACGCTGCAGCATGACGGCGGCAATTTCCGGTGCATAGGCCAGATAGGTAATTCTTGCCTCCAGTATTTCCAGACCGGAGTTTTCTACCTTGGACTGGATCATCTGCCGGATTCGCTCCGCAACAACGGTCGTGGAACCGCGAAGGCTGCCGTCGTCTGCCTTTCCGTCTCCGGTTGTGTCTACGTTCGGCGCCACATCATAGGGATAAATTTTTACAATGTCCCGGACCGCCGTATCCGCCTGCAGGGAGAGGTATTCCTTGTAATTGTCCACATTGAATACGGCCTTTGCCGTATCGGTCACGCGCCAGATGACGGCTACACCGATCTCCACGGGATTTCCGAGAACATCATTGACTTTCTGCTTTGCGTTGCTCAGAGTCATGACCTTGAGGGAAATCTTTTTTGTTACCGATTCCGCCGCATTATTGGGGGAAGAGGCAATCAGGATTTTCTTTCCGCCTGTCCCGTCATCCACGTCTCCGCTCTGGCCAAGCCGCGTTTTGCTGGCCGGATTTACGGAGGTGCAGCACGGATTTACATAATAGAAACCGGCTCCCTTCAGTGTGCCGATGTACTGCCCGAATAAGGTTAAAACCAGAGCCTCCTGAGGCTTCAGAACCTTCAGGCCGAGAAACGGGAACCAGCCGATACACAGCCAGATCAGCCCCGGCAGAAAGACAGGAAGCCAGGGATTCTCTTCTGTTCCCATGGAGATTCCCATTACCATCAGCAGGACAGCCGCGGCGTACAAAACAATCAGCAGAAGCATGACGGCCATACCGTTTTTCTTTCCTGCAATCACTTTTTCTTCCATAACATCACCTTTCTGCACAGAAGTGCGAGTAAAAAGAAATAAATGTGATATCAAAATCATATCACATTCTATCCGCGTGTCAAGAAGGAATGGAACAGTGCAAGAATTTCCCGCAGCATGTTATTGGGAAGGTAAAGGGGCAGAGAGGGGGCGGCAATGCCGCAGATATGGTTTCCTCCCAGCCTTTTTGCGATAAAAAGAGAACGGTAAAGATGATAATTGCTTGTGACAATCCCGATGCGGTCATCAGACGGATGGCAGAGGCGGAAACTGTTGCGGAGATTTTCTGCCGTCGTAGAGGAGAGGGACTCCAGCCGGATCCGTCCGCCTTCAATGCCGCAGGCTTCCAGATACGCAGCCATGGCCTCCGCTTCGGCGCAGGGCTCGTTGCTGCCCTGTCCGCCGGAGACAATTACTGATGTATCGGGATTTTTCTTCAGATAAGCGGCAGCTGTGTCCAGCCGACTGAGGAGCGACCGGGACGGTTCTCCGTCGGGGCGCACCTGGCATCCCAGGACGATCACACAGTCCAGTCCCTCTTCGCCCCGGTCCGGAAAAGCCGTCAGTATCAGAATGCCGCATAAGACCAGGGAAGCCGCGGCGGTTCCCATAACCAGCAGAAAACACAGGCGGAAGACGCCCGGTGTGTGGCTCCATCTGTGCTGAAAAGAGAGAAAAGAACAGAAAGCGAAGAAGCCGGAAATCAGAAACCAGACCAGAAAAAAGGAAGATCCGCTTCCCGTGCTGAAAATAAGAAAACCATACAGGAGGGAAAGTATGGCTGAAACCAGCCAGATGGCAGTCAGAATATTCATCCGTTCAATCTCCTTCAGGGCGGAGAATGTCCTGCCCTGTTAAAAAGTCTGCGGTACGGGATTATTGTAGCATATGGCGCGCAGATTCTTCCACAGACACTTCCCCTGCAGGCTGTTTCCATCGTGCGGGCTTTTATGCTGAAATAGAAATGATATGGTTTCGCCCTTTTTGTACCATATACGGTATATGCCTTTGTTGCGGCAGGACATCCGCAATACTGCGGATTGGTGCGGAGCGTTTTCAAACGTTGTGCGAATTGAATAGATTTTTTCACAATGATATGCTTTTTACAGATAAAATATACAGAATCGCAGGGCATTTGCCCGGACAAGGAGGAAAGCGGAATGCTTACAAAAAGAGAGAATCTGCTTGAGACAATACATGGGGGACATCCGGACCGTTTTGTCAACCAGTTTGAATTTCTTGCCATTATTATGAACGATCCAATCCGTGCCACTTACAAGGCACCAAAATACGGGGAGCTGAATGTCACGAATGATTGGGGAGTTACCAGGTCCTGGCCGGTCGGTACGCCGGGTCCATTCCCGGTTCACGATGATGCGCACCGTCTGCTGAAGGATATTACACAGTGGAGAGATATTGTGCATGCTCCGTCTCCCAAAATGCCGGAGGCTGCATGGGAGCCTGCCATTGCAGCGGCGGAGGCGGTAGACCGAAGTGATCGCTTTGTCGCTAATTTTCAGGCTCCCGGACTGTTCGAGTCTCTGCATTATTTCATGGGCATGGAAGATACCATGATGAATTTTTACGAAGAGCCGGAAGAGATGCACGATCTGATCAAATATCTGACGGAGTGGGAACTGGAATCCGCAAGAGAGACTTGTGACCATCTGCATATAGACGCCGTTTTTCACCATGATGACTGGGGAAGTCAGAGATCTACCTTTATGTCTCCGTCGATGTTCGAGGAGTTTTTTGTCCCTGCCTATAAGGAAATTTACGGCTACTACAGGGAACGTGGTGTGCAGCTGATTGTCCATCATTCCGATTCCTATGCCGCCACGCTGATACCGGATATGATTGATATGGGAATTGATATCTGGCAGGGAATTATGACCGGCAATGATGTGAGAAAATGTATTGATACCTATGGAGGAAGGATATCCTTTATGGGTGGTATTGATTCCGCGTCTGTTGACCATCCGGACTGGACCCGACAGGAGGTAGCCGATCAGGTCCGCCGGGCATGTACGGAGTACGGAAAATTGTACTATATTCCAAGCGCTTCCCAGGGTGGGCCGATGAGTACCTTTGAAGGAGTATATCAGGCTCTGTCCGAGGAAATAGATAAGATGAGCAGAGAATTGTTTTAATCTGCATAGAAAAGTCAGGCGACGGAGCGGAAGAGGCCGCCTGGATCAGAAAAGGAGGAAGTGCTATGCTGACGCCAAAAGAAAATCTGCTGGAATCCCTGAAATTCAAACAGGGAAAGCCGGTCTGTCTGAACAACAGTTTTACCATGTTCCGGGGAATCGCCGGAGATCCGGTTTTCCGCCTTGTCAGGGGAAATCGGATACGGGGAACAGAATCCTATGATCAGTGGGGAACAAAAATTCTCTTTCCGGAGGATGCCCCGGCGGCGGTACCACTGGTAACGCCGGAAAACCAGGTAATCAAAGACATCACGGAGTGGAAAAAATATGTGAAGGTTCCCGATCTGGCTGGCAAGTGTTCGGAGGGATGGGAGACGGCCATAGAGAACGAAAAGGCGATCGACCACGAAAAATATCTGACGATGGTGGTGATGGGAACTGGTATTTTCGAGCAGCTGCATATGCTGATGACCTTTGAGGATACGCTGATGAATATGCTGCTGGAACCGGAAGCGATGAAGGAGCTGATTGATGTTATCTGTGACTACCGTTTGACATATATGAAGCTGATTGTCGAGCATCTGCATCCGGACTGCATTGTGTCACACGATGACTGGGGATCCAGAACCAGCCTGTTTTTCTCAGTAGATACCTGGAGAGAATTGTTCCGGGAGCCTTACAGGAAGCTGTACAGCTATCTTCACTCCCAGAATGTGATTGTCATGCATCACGGAGATTCCTACATGGAGCCTCTGGTACAGGATATGGCGGAGATCGGGGTGGATATCTGGCAGGGAGTCCTGAACACCAACAACATTCCGAAGATCTGCGAAGAGGTTGGAGACCGGATGCTCCTGATGGGAGGCGTGGATTCCGTTATTGACCGCGCGGACGCGACAGAAGAAGAAATCCGGAAAGAAACCAGGCGTGCCTGTGTGGAGTACGGGGATCTGCCCGGATTCTGGCCGGGCATTACCTATGGAGGACCGGGAACCATCTATCCGGAAGTAGAGAAGATCGTCATTGACGAGATACGCAGGTATAATCTCGAAAAGTACGGAATGTCTGTTGTCTGACAGAAGGAAAACCTGCCGCGGGCGGTTTAGGTGTTATGCCTTCCGCCCGCAGTAATATCGAATTCTTTCTGCAGGATCCTGCGGAATTCATGTTCGGAAGAGATGACTGCCGAATGCACTTCTCCGCCGCAATGTTCGGTGAAGGTGTTATCGGTAATGCTTTTG
>CACVSR010000089.1 GCA_902756775.1 uncultured Lachnospiraceae bacterium
GTTCCACGATGTGCAGGGAGTGCTTTCCGGACTGAACGGCGTGGAACTGGAGGGCTATGAAATTCATATGGGTGTCAGCACCCGGAAGGACGGAACGGCACCGCTTACGCGGATCACGGATACCAATACCGCGGACGGGGCATGCAAGGAAGACGGGGCGCAGCTGCGAAACGTCTACGGTTCCTACGTACACGGCATTTTTAATAAAGAGCAGGTGGCAGACCGTATTATTCAGGCAATCGGAAAAAAGAAGGGGATCGACACATCCGGCATGACAGGGGTGGATTACCAGACCTTCAAGGAAACCCAGTATGATATACTTGCCGCGGAACTCCGGAAAAATCTGAGCATGCCGAAAATCTACAACATTCTTCAGGAGGGAATCTGAATTGAGAATAGAACTGGAAAACATCAGGCCGATGGATATTGAAAAGAGAAGCTTTGAGATTATTACGGAGGAGTTGGGAGAAAAAAATAAATCTCTTGTTCCCGGAACAGAACTGATTGTAAAAAGATGTATTCACACCAGTGCGGATTTTGATTACGCGGACAACCTCTGGTTTTCCGAAGGCGCGGTGGAAAAAGCACAACAGGCGCTCCGGGACGGCGCCTGTATCGTGACCGATACCAAAATGGCCTGGTCAGGCATTAATAAACGGACGCTGAACCGCCTGGGCGGAGAAGCCTTCTGCTTTATCTCGGACGAAGATGTCGCGGAGGAAGCCCGGAACAGGGGAATTACCAGAGCGGCTGTCTCTATGGAGAAGGCCGCGAAACTGGACAGAAAGCTGATTTTCGCCATCGGAAACGCCCCGACAGCGCTGATCCGGCTCTACGAGCTGATACAGGAAGGGACGCTCCGCCCGGAGCTGATTATCGGCGCTCCGGTTGGATTCGTGAATGTCGTGCAGTCCAAGGAGCTGATTATGCAGACAGATGTTCCGCTGATTGTCGCCAGAGGCAGGAAAGGCGGAAGCAACATCGCTGCATGTATCTGCAATGCGCTGCTGTACCAGATCAGTTCCCGAAGAGACTGAAAAACTACTCCTCCCACCCCTCGGTCATACGGTAATTAACCAGGATCTCCCGGACCTCTTCGTTGTTTTCAAGATTCATATCCACCGGATCTGTGGCGGGAGGAAGGTCAGGGTCTTCTTCCTGAAGTTCCAGATCGATCCAGTTCCATGCCGCCTCCGTGGCGTGTTCCAGAACATCCTCCATGGTGCTGCCGGATGCCTCGCACATTTTCAGATCCGGAAAGTGCGCGGAATAGGATCCGTCGGAAAGTCTGCGGACAATGACCGGGTAATAAAATTTCATGGAGATACCTCCTCATTGAATCTTTTGACTGGTCTGTGTTAGAATAAAGCCTCGTAGCAAAGTCTAACATTCCGCAGGCGGTTCGTCCAGAGGCAAAGAGAATCACCCGCGGCGGAAGCAAAGAATACAGGTGTAAAAACAGAATGCGAAAATTGGCATTGGAGGATGAAGTCCTCCTTCAACTGGATAAGCCGGAGAGATATATCGGCAATGAATGGAATTCTGTAATGAAGGATCCCTCTTCTGTGGATATCCGTTTTGCCATGTGTTTTCCGGACGTATATGAGATCGGCATGTCTCATCTGGGAATCCAGATTCTCTATGATATGTTTAACCGTATGCCGGATGTGTGGTGCGAGAGGGTCTACTCTCCCTGGCCGGATCTGGATAAAATAATGAGGGAGCGGCACATTCCCCTGTTTCTGCTGGAGTCGCAGGAACCTGTGAAAAAAGTGGATTTTCTGGGTATCACCCTCCAGTATGAGATGTGCTATACCAATATTCTTCAGATTCTGGATCTGAGCGGCATTGCTCTTCTGGCATCCGACAGAAATCAGGCTGATCCCTTTGTGATCGGTGGAGGACCCTGTACCTATAATCCGGAGCCGATCGCGGATTTCTTTGACCTTTTCTACATCGGGGAAGGAGAGACGGTTTATCCTCAGCTGCTGGATCTATACCGGAGCTGGAAAAAGAGCGGGCACGGCAGGACGGAATTTCTTCGGAGGGCTGCCGGCATTCCGGGAATCTATGTTCCCTCTCTCTACCAGGTCTCCTATCAGGAGAACGGCACACTGGCATCCTTCTGGCCGGTTTCAGAGGATGTTCCGGCAAAGGTGAAAAAGCAGATCGTCATGGATTTTGACGGGATTCCTTATCCCGAAAAACCGGTGGTTCCTTTTATCAAGGCAACTCAGGACCGTGTCGTTATGGAAATCCAGAGGGGCTGCATCCGCGGGTGCCGGTTCTGCCAGGCGGGGATGGTCTACCGTCCGCTCCGGGAAAAAAAGGTGGAACGGCTGAAGAAGCTGGCAGAGCGCATGCTGGCAAATACCGGGTATGAGGAAATTTCCCTTACATCCCTTTCCAGCAGCGATTATCTTGAACTGGATGAGCTTCTGAACCATTTGATCGACATCTGCAAGCCGCGCGGAATCAATATTTCGCTGCCCTCGCTGCGGATTGACTCTTTTTCACTGGATGTAATGTCAAAGGTACAGGATGTCAAAAAAAGCAGTCTTACCTTTGCGCCGGAAGCCGGAACGCAGCGCATGCGTGATGTGATTAACAAGGGGCTGACCGAAGAGGATATCCGCATGGGAGCCGGACAGGCGTTCCGGGGCGGATGGAATAAGGTAAAACTATATTTTATGCTGGGGCTTCCCGGAGAGACGGAAGAGGATATCCGTGGAATTGCGCAGCTCTGCGAGACCCTTGCAGAGGATTACTACGACATCCCGAAAGAGGAGAGAAACGGAAGAGTGGCCATCACGGCAAGTACTTCCTTCTTTGTTCCAAAGCCCTTCACCCCGTTTCAGTGGGCCTCCATGAACCGGGAACAGGAGTTTCTGGATAAGGCACATCTTGTAAAAGATACGGTTCGGAGTATGCTGAATCAGAAGAGTATCCGGTACACTTATCATGATGCGGGCGTATCGGTTCTGGAAGGCGTTCTGGCCAGGGGAGACCGCAGAATATCCGGCGTCATCCTGCAGGCATACAGAAACGGTGCCCTTTTTGACGCCTGGACGGAGCACTACCGGGCAGATGCCTGGGAAGAGGCATTCCGCTCCTGCGGGATTGATCCTTATTTTTATACGGCAAGAGAGCGCAGCACGGAAGAACTTCTCCCCTGGGATTTTATCGATACCGGTGTCTCCAGAAAATTCCTGGAACGCGAGTGGGAAAGAGCAAAAAAGGGAATCATCACGCCGAACTGCAGGCAGCAGTGCAGCGGCTGCGGCTGTACGCAGTTTCGGGGAGGCGTTTGCCTGGAGGAAAGGCTGTCCGGGCACCAAAATATTCAATCATAGGTTTCAGGCGGTTCAATCATGGTTAGAGTTCGTATTAAATTTGAAAAAACAGGCTGTATGAAATTTATCGGCCACCTGGATGTGATGAGGTACTTCCAGAAGGTTCTGCGCCGGGCGGATATCCCGGTTGTTCTTTCCGAGGGCTTCAGTCCGCATATGCAGATGTCCTTCGCCTCTCCCCTGGGAGTCGGAAAGACCAGCTCCGGTGAATATTTCGATGTGGATCTGCTGGAACCGGCCTCCTCGGAAAAACTGGTGCGTCGGATGAATGAACAGATGGTAGAGGGAATGCGTGTTCTGAGCGTGAAAAAAGTTCCCGCTGACAAAGCGAACAAGTGCATGACGCTGACGGCTGCCGCTTCCTACACGGTCTCACTGAATCCGGACCGGATATCCATTCCGGACAATCTGAGCACCCTGGCGGAGGGATTTCTCTCGCAGAGTGAGATTACCGTCATGCGGAAAACGAAGAGAAAAGAGGAACTGACGGACATCCGCCCGTGGATCTTTTCCCTAACCGCGAAGGACACATCTCTGCATATGCTTCTCTCCTCCGGAAGCGTCCACAACCTGAAACCCGAACTTGTCATGGAGGCGCTTGCATCCTATGGTTCCTTCGGGCTTCCCGAATACAGCTTCCGGATTCACCGGAACGAGCTTTACGCCGACAAAGGGACCGACGGAGATGTCCGTCTGGTGCCGCTGGAAGAACTGGGGGAAGAGATTGTCTGATTCGCTTGTATTTGCCCGCATGCCTGTCCGGAACAGGCCGACTCTTGTCAGCCTCTATCTGAAGGATCAGAAACCGGCCGAGATACGGATTACTCCGACAGACAGGATTTCCGTACTGGGAAATATTTACGTCGGCAGGATTGAAAACCGGAAAAAGAACATCGGCGCGGCTTTTGTCCGTTTTCAGGAAGACCGCACCGGTTTTCTTCCTCTGCCGGAAAACAGCCCGGCAAAGGAAGGGGATCTGATCCTGGTGCAGGTGGAAAAGGAAGCCATGAAACAAAAGCTTCCCCGCCTGACGCAGAATCTGACGCTGACAGGGAGATGGATCGTACTCGGAACAGACCGTCCCGGCATTTATTACTCCAAAAAGCTCTCACCGGAAGATAAAGACCGTATTAATAAAATGGCTGTGAAAATCTTCGGGAACGGAGATTCCCGTCAGTTTGGCATTGTCTTTCGCACCAACGCTCCCGAAGCGTCTCCGGCGGAGCTGGAAGAGGAATACAGAAGCCTGCTTTCGGAGATGGATTCTGTGCTGCGGTTCGGCATGACGCGCACCCTGTACTCCTGCCTGTACCAGGCAGACGCTGCGTGGATGGCTCTGTTCCGCCAGTATGCGAGTTCCTGCCTGCGGCAGATCACAACCGATGATCCGGAGATCTGGCGCACACTGACCGATCAGCAGAAACCGGCGGATAATGGAGTATCTGTCCGCCTGTACGAAGATCCGATGGTAGAGCTCTACCGGCTGTATAATCTTACCACACTGCTGCATGAGCTGGACAGCAAAACCGTCCATCTGAAATCTGGAGGTTTTCTGGTTATTGAAGAAACAGAAGCCTTTGTGGCCATTGATGTAAATACCGGACGCGACACTGCAAAACGATCCCGGCAGGAAACAATTCGGAGAACCAATCTGGAAGCTGTCCGGGAAATTGCCCGGCAGATCCGGCTCCGGCAGCTTTCCGGCACCATTCTTGTGGACTTTATCAACGATTCCCGCCCCGGCGCCGGAAACGAACTGACAGAGGCCATGCAGAACGCTGTCCGGGAGGATCCCGTTCCGGCTCATGTAATAGACATGACACCGCTCTATATTATGGAGATGACAAGAAAAAAGCGGGTTCGTTCCTGGTCGGAACAGCAGCGGCTGTTGACGGAAGGGTAAAAGGACGTAATAGATGGAAAACAATACAGAGAATTTCGATCCGGTCTCCTATGAGCAGATACGGTTTTCAAAACCCTATGCGGTGATCCGTCAAAAAAGAAAAAGGCGGAAGCTGAAGGCATGGCAGACAGTCCTGTTTGCCTGCTGTGTTATGACTTTCTTTTATCTCGGACTTCCCTGGATTCTCTACCGGTCGGGAATGGATGAACTGGGGATGACGCTGGCAGAACAGCTCTATCTGCTTGTCTGCAGCGTTGTCTTTGTGCTCCTGATGCGTGCGGATTTCCGGGAGGTATTTCCCGTCCGTCGTCCGAAAGCAGGCGGAGTTGCCGGGGTTGCTGTGATCTCTCTGTCCACCTGTCTGTTCAGCCTGTCTGTCTCGTATCTGATTATGTTCTTTGCGGCGGATGAGGTGACACAATTTTCCGAATCCATGGGCGGAAGCCTTACGGGCTGGAAGTCTGTGATATTTCTGATTCTGGTCAGCGTTCTTCCTCCTGTCTGCGAGGAGGCGCTGAACCGGGGCGTCGTTCTGAGCGGTCTGAGAAACAGTATTCCGCGCGAAACAGCCGTGGTTCTGATTTCCGGGGCCATCTTCGGCCTGTCCCACCTGTACCCCTACCGGATGATTGCCCAGACGCTGGCCGGATGCCTGATGGCCTGGCTGGTTCTGAAAACAGGAAATATCTTATATTCGGCACTTTATCATTTTCTGTACAACGGCACGCTTACGCTGCTTTCCGGCCTGTCCTCCCTGCTTATCCCGGAGGATTATTCCGTGGAGGCGTATCAGACCGGTGCTTTTCAGAGTCCGGTAACAGTGGGAATCGGTATTTTGTTTTACGGACTTTTTGTCCCGCTTCTGATTTACACAGGATGTTATCTTGTAAAAAAGGCGGAAGCCCCCAGAAGAACGGCCTTTCTTCCGGACGGAATGAGGTCTTTCTTGAAAATTCTGATTCCCACAGGTATTATCATTATTACAGGAATTGCATTTATCCTTGCAGGTATTGCAGGCTGATTACAGGAGGTAGATAACATGTCCGGAATAGCCATCGTTGCAGACAGCAACAGCGGGATGACGCAGGAGAGAGCGGAAAAGCTCGGTTTTTTCATTCTTCCCATGTCGTTTATGGTCAATGACAAGGTATGCTATGAGGGAATCGACCTGACACATGAACAGTTTTATCATGCCCTTTCTACTAATGCCCAGGTTTCTACTTCCCAGCCGACACCTGCGGAGGTCACCGACCTTTGGAATCGTGTGCTGAGGGAATATGACCAGATTGTTTATATTCCCATGTCCAGCGGATTGTCTGCTTCCTGCGCGACCGCGACGGCGCTGGCGGAAGATTACAACGGGCGCGTGGAGGTCGTCAATAACCAGAGAATCTCCGTAACCCAGTATCAGTCCATGCTGGACGCCAGAGCTCTTGCAGACCGGGGAATGAAAGCAAAAGAAATCAAGGAAACGCTGGAAAAAGAAGCGCTGAATTCATCCATCTATATTATGGTGGATACCCTGAAATACCTGAAAAAGGGCGGAAGAATCACACCGGCTGCAGCTGCTGTGGGAACGGTGCTTCGCTTAAAGCCGGTTCTTCAGATTCAGGGAGAAAAACTGGACGCCTATGCCAAATGCCGCGGGGTAAAAATGGCGAAAAAAACTATGCTGGACGCCATTCACAAGGATCTGGAGACACGGTTCGCTGATTTTACCAGGGAAGGAACCATGACTATTTCCTATTCCTATTCTTATATGAATAATCCGGATATC
>CACVSR010000090.1 GCA_902756775.1 uncultured Lachnospiraceae bacterium
CAGCGCCCTGCAGTCTTTTTTCTCTCTCCAGCGAGCCGTAATCGGTAAATAAATCCATCTGGCAGATTCCATCGTCCTGGATGGTCTTGTCCGCGCAGACACCCAGCCGGCGGAAGAGCAGCCGTCGGTCTGTATTCCGGTCAAACGAGGAAAGGATACCGGCGGAGACGGTTTGGAAGCTATTGGTTTTTTCCCGCATTCTTACAGTTCCGCTGCTGTGCTTCGGGTGAATCCGCCCGTAAAAGTCCGGGACGGTCGGACCATCGTATTCCGGGCATACCTCCAGACTTTTGTAATCATAGGAGACCCACCAGGTGTATGTTTTTGCCGTGATCCCATCGGAGAACAGATGCATGCAGAGCATCTCGATCATTTCCAGGAGGACGTTGCGGGCCTCGGAAAACGGATAGGGACGCGGCAGAACCTGCCCCTGGGAGAGCGAGGAAAAGTCGGGATGATAGGATTTGATATCCTTCATCGTAACGGGTTCTATGCCGAAGGCGTGATCAATCAGGATTTCTCCGTCAATCCCGAAGGTGCGGTAGAAAAATTCTTCGTCCCACTCCGCCCGTTCGGCGATTTCGCCCATGGTGAACAGGTAATTCCTGGCCAGCGTCCTTGCCTTTCCCGGCCCGACCATCCAGAAGTCAGTCAGCGGCTGGTGATCCCACAGGAGATACTGGTAGCTGTCCTCGTTTAACTCGGCGATCCGCGCACCGTCCCGGTCGGCGGGAGAGCGCTTGGCCACAATGTCCATGGCCACTTTTGCAAGGTAGAGATTGGTCCCGATTCCGACGGTTGCGGTGATGCCGGTTGTTTTCTGAATATCCCGGATGATGGTGACGGCCATGGCGTGCGCCGGATGGATGCCGGAGGCGTCGGCCTGCTTTTTATAGAAGCGCAGATAGGGCGTGGCGTCGATAAAGCATTCATCGATAGAGTAGATGTGGATGTCCTCCGGTGCGGCGTACCGCAGGATGACGGCGTAGATCCGGGCGGAGACCTTTTCGTACAGGGCCATCCGGGGAACGGCGATCTCGTAGTCCAGGCGGGTGTGATGCCGGCGCTCGTATCTGGCAATCGCCCGTTTCGCCTCGAAAAGCCGCGGCCTGGCCGGCACGCCCTTTGCCTTGAGAGCCGGTGACACGGCAAGGCAGATAGTCTGGTCGGAGCGGGATTCGTCTGCCACAAGCAGGAGAGCCTTCAGGGGATCGTAGCCGCGGGCTCTGCATTCTACGGAAGCGTAGAAGGATTTCATGTCAATGGCAATGTATATTCTGTCCGTCGTGCCCGCCTCCTTCTGTCTCGATGCGGTGGTTTTCCCTGGTAAAGCGGATTTTCCCCATAAAGCTGCTGTTTACTGTGATGGGGACGTCGGCGGAAATCAGGTGGTAGTGCTTCAGCATACGTGCCTTGAAGGCCAGGATTTCCGGCGGCACCTGCAGGGATGCGGCGGCGGAGAAGATATCCTGATACTGTCTGAGGTGTCGGATTGCCGTTTCGTCGTCCAGAAGATATTCAGCCACAAAGGTATTGGCTTCATTTTCTTTTTCGGATCTGCCGTCAAACAGGCTGAATTCCTGAAAGCGGAAGAAACTCTGACTTTCATAGTGCCTCAGAACAATGTGGCCGATTTCATGGTATTCGACAATGGCCTGCAGTTCTTCCGGAAGGTCGGAGTTCACAACGACCGTGCAGACACGGCTGCACCTCTGCACAAATCCTTTTATACTGTTCGGGTCTTTTCCCATGGGCACCGGACACAGGCATGCGTCAATGATTTCGCACAGCTGCTCCGGGGAGACGATGCCGTTGTCATCCCGCAGCCTCCGGGCGGCCCTGGTGATTGCTTCTCTGGTCATATGCAAACCCTCAATGGAATTCTTTTGGAAACTCTTTTTCCGGCGCCTTCTTTTTTCCGAATTTTTCGCGCGCGCGTTTTTTGCTCATGAAATAGGCTTTTGTAACTGCCTCGTAGAACATGTCCTTCTGATCCTCGGAAAGCGTGCCGCCTGCAAAAAGTGCCTCGTTCCGGGAGAGGACAGCGGCCATTTCTTCCGCGCCTTTTTTTCCGAACGCATCCCTTGCTTCCTGGATAAAAGGCTCCTCGTTAATGCCGGCGGAAGGGTCCGTTTCCTCATCATTCATCAGATACCGCTCTGTTACACCCAAGGCGGATGCGAGCTTGCGCAGAGTTGCCTCGCGGGGGTATTTGCCCTGTGTCTCGTAGGAGACGATGGTGCGCCTGGATACGCCGCACAGGTCTGCCAGCCGGTCCTGGTCGATCCGGAGCTCGGCCCTCCGGTTTTTTACTTTTTCGCCAAATACAGTCATGGTTTCTGCCTTTCTTTTCTGTCCCGCAGGATGGAAAGTTCTCATGTGAAGTATGAGAAAAGAATAGAGCATAAACTTCACAATGTCAATAAAAACTTCGCAAATTAAAGAGAAGTTTTGAAGAGGGGCGATACAGCAATACATTTGCATGTGAAAGTGCTATAATAGCGGCATCAGGGGAGATGGCATGAGTAAGAAGCGTATGCGTATGCGGCACAAAAACAACGGACCTTTTAGAATATTCAAACAATTTTTACTGAAAATAAATCTCTTGTCCTTCGTAAGACCGGATGACAGGGCATCTCATCTATTGAAAAGGAGCAGCGGGAGTAGAACTATCCTACTGCCTCGGCATTTCTTTTATGCTCTGCATTTTTTCTCTTATCGGGCTGATCGGGACGTTTGCCCCGCAGACATCCGGAAGCATTTTCCCGCAGGTGAATGCTACCATGGTGTATGCTGTCCTGCTGGGTGTGAGTATCGTTTTTCTTCTCCTTTTACGGGTATGAAGATCCGGGGAGATTTGTTTGGCAGCCGTGAAAAAAACAAAAAGTACAGGACGCTGAATCACATCCTGCTGAGAGCCGGGCGTGAGCTGGGTCTCCGTGTCATTGCGGAAGGAATTGAGAATGAGGAGCAGCTGTGGACCGTCAGGCAGGCAGGCGTGGACTGGGCGCAGGGAAGCTTCTTTGCGGAACCGATGTCCTTTGAACAGCTTACCGGGAGCCGCTTTGCGGAGGAGTATCTTTCCCCTCTGGCGGAACAGTATTACCGCGAGATTAAGAAAACGGATCTGGAAACACCGGCCGATCCGGAGGGATATTTTGGACAAAGCGGGCATCCCCTGCTGTTTGCCAGGGGCATTCTGGAGAAAAAAGGCGGACGGCTTGTGCTTCTCCGCATGAATGAAGAAATGAAAGCGATTCTGGAGCCGCATCTGACTGCCGGGGATCAGACGGTCAGCGGTTCCGGAAATTCCGGAGAATTCCGGCGGCTGGTTCTGGAAAATCTGAAAAAGGCGGAGCGGCAGCAGGCTCCGCAGAACTTTTCCGTTGTCCTGGACGGCGAAGAATACCTGGCCGCGGCAGCGCCGCTGGCCGAAAACCAGGAAGAAGAGAAGAAAGCCTATCTGTTCGCCCTTTTTGGAGGCGAATCCTCTCGTGTTGGAAGAGGGGCGTTTGGACAGGCAAACAGAAAGAAGAAAAAATCCTGACTTTTTTACGGAATTCAAAGGAATGCATCTGTCAGTGCGGAAAGAGAGGGAAAAGCGGATGAGTGGGATTATGGATCGGAGCAGGGAGCTGCGGATGGATCAGACAGTACATTATAATTGTGCGCAGGGGGTACTTGTTCCCTTTGCAGAAAAGAAAGGACTGTCTGTAGAGCAGGCGCGTGGCCTTGCGGCCAATTTCGGTTCGGGGATGCGTATGGGAGAGGTCTGCGGAGCGATTACCGGCGGGCTGATGGCGCTGGGACTTTACGGCGCGGATCAGGAAGCAGACACAAAAGAATTTCTGACCCGGATGAAAAACATGCATGAGGGCCGCGTCCGGTGCAAAGAACTTCTGGCGCAAGAGGTACACAGCAGAGAGCAGAAAAAGCCGCACTGCGATAACATGGTTTTTGAGGCGGTGGAAATTGTGGAGGATATGCTGCAGGCAAGAGGACTGCTGAAGGAGGAAATAGCCGCGCGGCAGTGAAATGTCTTCCGCAGGACTGCACGCCAGCTGCCGCGTCCGTGATACCGGAATCCGTATTCTGTATTTGATGCAGAAAAGGCGGACTCCGGTTTTATCATGATTCGCTTTTTATATTCGCTTTTTATAGATTTATTTCATGGTAACAAGCTCGTAGCTGCGTGTTCCCAGCCCGATTTTTTCCGCGTGTTCCAGGGTTTCCCGCCAGCTTACATTCGGATTGGAATCCAGAAAATGATCGTGATGGCAGTGCCAGTCCGGCTTTGCCAGATTATCTCCCAGCTGGCTGTTGCGGATGGGTTCTGCTTTCTGGCAGAGATCCACGCAGGCCTGGTCTAAGGCAACCGGATCAAAAGAGGCCAGCATGCCGATGTCCGGAAGAATGGGCGCGTCATTTTCCGGATGGCAGTCGCAGTTGGGAGAGACGTCTGTAATCAGGCTGATGTGGAAACAGGGTCTCCCGTCGCAGACAGCCTGGCTGTACTCTGCTATTTTTTCGCCCAGAATGGCGTTCGCGTTCTCCGTATCGTTCTCAATGGCGTCAAAGGAACACGCCCCGATGCACCTGCCGCAGCCCTTGCAGAGATCATGGTCAATGTAGGCTTTTCCTGTATCATAGGAGATGGCATCGGAACCGCACTCTCTGGCACAGCGCCGGCAGCATCGGCAGTTTTCTTCGACGACATGGGGCTTTCCGGAGTTATGCTGCTGCATCTTGCCTCCCCGGCTGCCGCAGCCCATGCCGATATTCTTCAGTGTTCCGCCGAAGCCGGTGGCCTCGTGTCCCTTGAAATGGGTCAGGGACAGAAAAACATCCGCGTCCATGATGGCGTGGCCGATATAGGCCTCCTTAAAATGCACGCCGTTGCGGACGGGCACTTCAATGTCGTCTGTTCCGCGCAGACCGTCGCCGATAATCACCTCGCACCCTGTCGTCATGTAGTTGAATCCGTTTACCTCCGCGCAGTACAGATGATCCGGCGCGTTTTTCCGGGAACCCGGATACAGGGTATTGCAGTCGGTCAGGAAAGGGGTTCCCCCGTTTTCTTTGACAACATCCGCCACAGCCTTGACATAGTTCGGGCGCAGATAGGAAATATTGCCCAACTCACCGAAATGCATTTTTATGGCGACCAGCTTTCCGTCCATATCAATGTTTCCTATTCCGGCTTTCCGGATCAGCTTCTGCAGCTTCATGGGAAGGGACACCGCATTTGCCGTACGGAAATCCGTAAAATACACCTTTGATTTTTTTTCAGTTTCGCTCATAACAAATCCTCCAGTCTGAAACCATCCAACGATTCTAGTGTATCATTTCAGAAGAACGAAGTGCACAGAAATCTTTGAAATAGGAAAAATTATCGAAGAAGGTGGCTTTTCTATTCAAAATTCACTATAATGAGATACGCAGACAGAAATTGATATGTTTCCGGCAGGTAGGCCGGGGAGAGGAGACTGTCATGTTAGACAAAAAGGTAAAAGAATTAATCAACACTCAGATAAACAAGGAGTTCTATTCTGCTTATCTGTATCTGGATTTTTCCAATTATTACAATGATCTCGGACTGGACGGCTTTGCCCACTGGTACGATGTCCAGGCGCAGGAGGAGAGGGATCACGCCATGCTGATGCGCCAGTATCTGCACAATAATGGCGAGCACGTGACCTTTAACGAGGTTGCGAAGCCGGACGCAAAGTATGAAAACGCGGAGGATCCGATCCGGCTCGGCCTGCAGCATGAGCAGTATGTGACTTCGCTGATCAACACCATCTACACGGCGGCCAACGAGGTTCATGATTACCGCACCATGCAGTGTTTTGACTGGTTTGTAAAGGAGCAGGGCGAAGAGGAGAAGAACGCGGAGGATCTGATCAAGAAATTCGAGCTGTACGGGACGGATCCGAAGGGGCTGTACGCGCTGAACCAGGAGCTTCTTGCCAGAGTATACGCTGCTCCCAGTCTGGTTCTTTAATTCTAGCAGGATATTTTCAGCATCAGGAAATAAGCTTTCGTGAGCAAAATGCCTTCCGGTTCATATGAGTGTGTGAGAACTGCCGTGATGACCGGAGGGCTTTTTTGTCGGCTTTCCAGGGAGACATAGAATATGAGAAATTTACTGGTGGCTCAGTCCGGTGGACCTACTTCAGCTATTAATGCGACACTTGCCGGAATTGTGATGTACGCGCAGATCTCGGAGAAAGTGGACAGGATCCTTGGGGCGGTGAATGGAATCGAAGGCGTTCTGGAAGAACGGTTTCTGGATCTGGGGAGCAGAATCCGCAATGCGGAGGAGCTGCAGTATCTCTGCCAGACACCGGCGGCCGCACTGGGTTCCTGCAGGATGAAGCTGAGCGGCGAAGAACAGATGGAAAAGATCGTCGGGATTCTGAAGCAAAATGAGATTTCGTGGTTTGTGTATATCGGCGGCAATGACTCTATGGATACGGTGGCGCAGCTTTCTGCCTACTGCGTGGAAAAACATATAGAAGGACTTTCGGTTATGGGAGCGCCCAAGACGATTGATAATGATCTGATGGGAACAGACCACTGCCCGGGATTTGGCTCCGCGGCAAAATATATCGGGATTACCTTTGCGGAGCTGGAGCGGGACTGCCATGTGTATGACAAAAAGGCTGTTACCATTGTAGAGGTTATGGGCAGAAACGCGGGCTGGCTGACTGCCGCATCGGCTCTCTCCCGGGTGAATGGAGGAAATGGGCCGGATCTGATTTATCTCTGCGAGGCGCCGCTTTCCACGGAGCGTTTTCTGCAGGACATACGGCGGGAGCTGGGCAGGAAGGATGCAGTTTTAGTTGCTGTCAGCGAAGGAGTAAAAACGCCGGACGGGAAATACCTGTCAGAAAGCGTGCAGGCAAATGCCGAAGATGGGTTCGGACATGCGTACATTGCAGGAGCCGCAAGAATTCTGGAGGAGCTGGTCAGAAAGAAGATCG
>CACVSR010000091.1 GCA_902756775.1 uncultured Lachnospiraceae bacterium
CATAAGTTCACTTGACAAAGAAACAGCGGGAAGGTATATATATCTTAATTACTTTTCTTTTTTAGGAGGATATTAAAATGAATAAAACTGAGTTGGTGGCCGAGATTGCAGAGAAAGCCGGTCTGTCCAAAAAGGACTCCGAGGCAGCCGTAAAGGCATTTATTGACGCCGTTTCAGAAAGTCTGAAAAAAGGAGACAAAGTACAGCTGGTTGGCTTTGGTACTTTTGAAGTTTCCGAGAGACCTGCACGTACCGGCAGAAATCCCCAGACCGGCGAGACCATTGAGATCGCTGCGTCCAGAACTCCGAAGTTCAAAGCAGGAAAAGCACTGAAGGATATGTTCAAGTAATCAATGAGGTTAGATAAATATCTGAAGGTTTCCCGCCTGATTAAGCGGCGGACAGTGGCCAATGAGGCGTGTGACGCAGGAAGGGTACTTCTGAACGGCAAGCCTGCGCGGGCCTCTTCTCCAGTCAAAGCCGGAGATGTTATAGAAATTCTGTTCGGAACAAAATCGGTAAAGGCAGAAATTCTGGATGTGCAGGAAACCGTAAAAAAAGAAGGCGCCCAGGAGCTTTACAGGTATCTGTAAGAAGATCAGGGAGGCCTGTAACAGAGTATGACAGGATGAAGATACATGCGTCAGAATAAGAAAACCATGATTGGCATTATCCTGGTGGTAGTTGCCCTGATGGCGGTGCTTCTGGTCATGAGCCGGCGTCTGCAGACCCGGATTCAAGCGGGGCAGGAGGAGATTTCTTCTCTGTCCGAGCAGACGGAGCAGGAAAACCAGCGGACGGAAGATATCAACAGTCTGCAGGAGGAACTGCAGAGCGACAGCTATAAGGAAGAATATGCCAAGGAAAAGCTGGGACTGATCAAAGACGGTGAGATAATCTTCAGGGAGTCAGACGGCAGTACAGATCAGGCGGTCAAATCAGACAGCAGTAATGAATAAACAGAGCCATGTCCGGAATCAGAATCGGGCATGGCTCTTTGTGATGCGATGCGGGAGCGGATGGAAAGAGCAGTGGGGGAAGCAGGAAGAGGCGCGGGCGTGGATCCGTTTGCGGAAAGGGTAAGGCAGTACATAGAAACATACCAGATGATTCAGACCGGAGATTCTGTCTGTGCAGGACTCTCCGGCGGGGCGGATTCTGTCTGCCTTCTGACGGCGCTGGCGTTTCTGCGGGATAAGGGGGAACTTCCGCCTGCGGTGAGCCTTTCGGCGGTGCATGTCAATCACTGTCTCCGCGGAGCGGAGAGCGACGGAGACATGGCCTTTGTGCGGGCGCTGTGCGGGGAAATGGAAATTCCGCTCTACCTGTATTCCTATCCGGTCCGGGAGATTGCCGCAGCCAGAGGCATGGGGGAAGAAGAAACCGGCCGCCTGCTGCGCAGAGAGGCCTACGCGGAATGCATACAGAAACACGGGGCTTCCGTGATTGCCCTGGCGCATCACAGGAACGACTGCGCGGAAACTTTGCTTTTTCACGCGGCTAGAGGAAGCTCCCTGAAGGGTATGGCGGGAATCCGCCCGGCGGCAGAGTTTTCCGGAGCTCGTATGATCCGCCCCCTTCTGTGTGTCCGCAGGGATGAGATAGAAGCCTGGCTGTCTGCCCGGAAGATACCGTGGCGGACGGACAGGACAAACCTGGAGGATGATTTTGCCCGGAACGGAATCCGGCACCGTGTCATTTCCTACCTGGAGGAGCATGTCAATGCCGGGGCGGTGGATCATATGGCGGATCTGGCGGCGGATCTGGCGGAAGCCGAGGATTATCTTGCCGGGGAGACACAGAAGGCAGAGAAGAAATATGTCTCACAGTGCGGCGATATGGTTTTTATCTGCGATACACTCCGTCAGGAGCCGGAGATCCTGCAGAAAAGGATTCTCTACAGGGCGTTCTGTGGATTTTGCGGTTCCGAAAAGGATGTGGGGCGGACGCAGATTCTGGATCTAAGAAGGCTTATGGACCGTCCTGCCGGAAAACAGCTGGATCTTCCCTACGGCGTGCAGGCGGTGCGGGAATATACAGGAATCCGGCTGCTGCGGGGCGCACAGAAGGGGCATCCGGCAAGAGAAAAAGCCGCTTCTGTGAAAAACAGAGAGGCCGGGACAGGCGGAATACCGCTGGCCTGTCCGGGTGTTCTGGAATACGGAGGATGGAGATTTAACTGCTCGCTTCACGGTCAGGATGAGGTGCCCCGGATTCTGGAACAATTAAACCGGGAGTCGGACATGGCAAAGAAAAAGACCGGGGAGGGCAGCCGGACACAGGAGCCGGAGGAAACAGGGAGGAAAAAGCAAAAGAAGTATACGAAGTGGCTGGATTATGATAGAATAAAAAACGATTTATCGGTTCGGACGCGGCAGCCGGGGGATTTTCTGACGGTCGGCAAAGATGCCGGGCGGAAGAAGCTGAAGAAGTATCTGATTGACAGCAAAATTCCGCGCATGGACAGAGAAAAACTGGTTCTGCTGGCTTCCGGCAGCGAGGTCTGGTGGATTGTCGGATACCGGATCAGCGGGAGCTGCCGGGTTACGGAAAATACACGGCGGGTGCTGGAAATTTCCGCCGAAGAGAGCAAGGGATGAGAATCGGAAACGTCCGGCTCGCCGTCACGGGACGTCCGGAGGCCGGAAGAATAACAAGGGAGAGGAGCCGGAAATGGCAGACAATATCAGTGTGTTAATCAGCGAGGAAGAGCTGGATAAACGGATTCGCGAGCTGGGAGCCCAGATCAGCAGAGAGTACGAGGGAAAAGAGCTTCACATGATCTGCGTCCTGAAAGGGGGCGTATTCTTTATGGTGGAGCTGGCGAAGCGGATTACCGTTCCGGTCAGCCTGGATTTTATGGCTGTTTCCAGCTATGGGAGCGGTACGGTCAGCAGCGGATCCATCCGTATCAAAAAGGATCTGGACGAGAGCATAGAAGGAAAGGATGTGCTGATCGTAGAGGATATTATTGATTCCGGCAGGACGCTTTCTCATCTTCTGTCACTGCTCCGGACCCGCAATCCCGCCAGCATAGAGCTTTGTACCATGTTAGACAAACCGGAGCGCCGGGAAGTAAAGGATGTCCATGTCCGATACACCGGGTTTGTGGTTCCGGATGAATTTGTCGTCGGATACGGGCTGGACTACGACCAGAAATACAGAAACCTTCCCTATATCGGTGTGCTAAAGGAGTAAGCAGAGATTGGAAAGCAAACGAGGCTGGAGAATTTACCTTATTATGATGATCGGGCTGATCATCGTGTTCATGATTGTTCCGAATATTTTCAGCAGGACAGATGTAGTCAGCCGGAAACAGTATGAGACTTACCTGAAAAATGATGAGGTTACGGAGGCGGAGGTTGTACAGAACCAGGAGGTTCCCACAGGGGCGGTTCTCTTTACGCTGAAGGACGGAACCGAAGGAAGAATTTATGTCAGTGATGTAGAACAGGCGCAGGATGAGCTGGACAATTACGGCATCACCTACGAACTGCGAAATGTCTCGCACGACAGTAATCTGCTTACGGTGGCGCTGCCGATTATAATCGGCATTCTGCTGGTTGTGGTTCTTCTCAGCATGATGGGAAGAAGCACCGGCGGCGGGGCAAACGCCAGAATGATGGATTTCGGAAAAAGCCGGGCGCAGATGACCCGCGACAGCAAAATCCGTTTTTCCGATGTAGCCGGCATGGCGGAGGAAAAGGAGGATCTGGAGGAAATTGTGGACTTTCTCCGGAATCCCGCAAAATATACGAAGCTCGGCGCCAGAATTCCCAAGGGAATTATCCTTGTGGGACAGCCGGGAACAGGAAAGACGCTTCTGGCCAAGGCAGTGGCCGGGGAGGCGGGAGTCCCCTTCTTCTCCATTTCCGGCTCTGATTTTGTGGAGATGTTCGTCGGCGTAGGAGCTTCCCGCGTCCGGGATCTGTTTGCGGAGGCGAAGAAGAATGCCCCCTGCATCATCTTTATTGACGAGATTGACGCAGTCGGCCGGCGCAGAGGCACCGGCATGGGCGGCGGACATGACGAGAGAGAGCAGACACTGAACCAGCTGCTGGTGGAGATGGATGGCTTTGGCGTCAATGAAGGCATTATTGTCATGGCGGCTACAAACCGTGTGGATATTCTGGATCCGGCTATTCTCCGACCGGGAAGATTTGACCGGAAGGTGATGGTCAGCCTGCCGGATATCCGGGGTCGCGAGGCTATCCTCCGGGTACACGCCAGAAACAAGGCTCTCGGAGATGATGTGAACCTGAAGCAGATTGCCCAGACAACGGCAGGATTCTCCGGGGCGGATCTGGAAAACCTCATGAATGAGGCGGCCATCCGCGCGGCGAAGGAAGGCCATTCCTACATGTCGCAGGAAGACATCAAGGAATCCTTTATCAAGGTTGGAATCGGGACGGAAAAGAAGAGCCACGTGATTTCTGAAAAAGAGAAGCGGATTACCGCTTATCATGAGACGGGACACGCCATTCTGTTCCATGTGCTTCCGGATATGGATCCGGTCTATACCATTTCCGTTATCCCCACGGGACCCGGAGCGGCCGGATATACCATGCCGCAGCCGGAGAACGACAACATGTTCAGTACCCGCGGGAAAATGCTGCAGCAGATAACGGTAGATCTGGGCGGCCGCGCGGCAGAGGAAATTATTTTTGATGATATCACCACAGGCGCGTCCCAGGATATCAAACAGGCGACAAATACCGCAAGGGCAATGGTCACAAAATACGGGATGTCCTCCCGCCTCGGACTGGTTAATTACGGCGAGGACTCGGAGGAAGTGTTTATCGGACGGGACTGGGGGCATACCAAGAGCTACAGCGAGAACGTGGCCTCTGCCATTGATGAGGAAGTGAAGGAAATTATAGAAAACTGCCATGCGCAGGCAAGACGTCTGATTGAGGAACACCGGTATGTACTGGACACCTGCGCGCAGAGGCTGATGGAAAAAGAAAAATTGAATCGCGTGGAGTTCGAGGCGATTTTTGCAGAAGAGGCAGAGGTAAAGGCAGGGGACAAGTAATATTAGACAAAAACATATAAGCATTTTTGTGAAATTTGTGCAGACTTTTCACTGGGGGCATGCTATTATAATTCCCGTAAAACCCCCCAATACATTATATAGTTTTTGCTACACCCCAAAAGAGAAATACCTTCTCTAAAAAAAGGCAGCCTGTACAGGCTGCCTTTTTTACAGGCGCGCGTCACGGACGGAGACCCGCCTCAGAGGGCATTGCCCGCCGTTTTTCCCGGAAAACGGACGGATGCCATACAAAACAGCAGAACAGAAAGGAATCGGGCACTGGAAATATGGACGGAATTTTACACGGCATGGACTACACACAGTATATGATCCATATGAGGCCACTGCTCAGAAAGCAGGCGCTGTACAGCGATGAGACGGAGATGTTTGTCACCCCGATGGAGCCGGATCCCGGCGATGTGGTGACCATCCGTTTCCGAACCGCAAGGAACGACGCGGACCGGATCTATCTTCATCACGAAAAAGACCGGCTCCGGATGCATTTCGAGCGGACAGAGAGCGATTTTGATTATTATTCGGCAGAAGTTCCGATGGCAGAGGATACATATTCCTATTACTTTGAGATTCGGGCGGGAAAAACAACCTGCTATTACGACAGGCTGGGAGCCACTCATCAGCCATCCACGGAGCACATGTTCCGGATTCATCCTGGGTTTCATACGCCGGACTGGGCCAAGGGCTGTGTCATGTACCAGATCTTTGTGGACCGGTTCCGCAACGGAGATCCGTCCAATGATGTTCTGGATCATGAGTACAATTATATTCACCGGCACGTGCATAAGGTAAACAACTGGTATCAGATGCCGGAAAATATGGATGTCCAGAATTTTTACGGCGGCGATCTGCAGGGGGTGCTGGATAAGCTTGATTACCTGCAGAAGCTGGGGATTCAGGCCATCTATCTGAACCCGGTTTTTGTTTCCCCGTCCAATCACAAATATGATACGCAGGATTATGATTACATTGATCCACATTTCGGGAAAATTATCACCGAGCGGGAAGAGATGAAGCCGGAGGAAGGCGTTCTTCCTGACGGCTCCGAGGACAATACACAGGCTTCCCGGTACATTGCCAGGGTGACAGACAGAAGAAATCTGGGTGCGGGCAATGATCTGTTTATCCGCCTGGTGGAGGAAGCGCACCGCCGCGGCATGAAAGTGATTCTGGACGGAGTGTTCAATCACTGCGGCTCCTTTAATAAATGGATGGATCGGGAAAAAATCTATGAAAACCAGCAGGGCTATGAAAAGGGAGCTTATATCGCGGAGGACAGTCCTTATCTCAGCTTTTTCCAGTTCAATCCGGGCGGCCGTTGGCCGTTTAACGGGAATTATGACAGCTGGTGGGGAAACGATACGCTTCCCAAGCTGAATTATGAAAATTCCCGTGAACTGCAGAAAACGATTCTCCGGATCGGAAGAAAATGGGTTTCCCCTCCCTATAACGCAGACGGCTGGCGGCTGGATGTTGCCGCGGATCTGGGGCATTCTCCGGAGTTTAACCATGCGTTCTGGAAGGAATTCCGGCGGGAGGTCAAGGACGCGAATCCGGAGGCGATTATTCTGGCGGAACATTACGGGGACGCCGACGCGTGGCTCGGCGGAGACGAATGGGACACGGTGATGAACTATGATGCCTTTATGGAGCCGGTGTCCTGGTTTCTGACCGGTATGGAAAAACACAGTGATGCCTATCGGGAAGACATGCTGGGTAACAGCGACAGCTTTGCGGATGCCATGCGGTACCACATGACGGCCTTTTCCATGCCGTCACTGCTTACTGCCATGAATGAGCTGGATAACCATGATCACTCCCGCTTTCTGACAAGAACGAATCATCGCGTGGGG
>CACVSR010000092.1 GCA_902756775.1 uncultured Lachnospiraceae bacterium
CTATTTCTGTAGCTCTTCCGTCCGAGGTAGGAAACTATCTGGAGAACGGAACTCTGCAGTCGGTTGCTCTCTGGGATCCAGGTATTTCTGCAAAGGTAATGCTGAACGCAGGAATGGAAATCTTTAACGCAGGCAAAGATGCAAGCGCTATCAAGGACGGTATGGATCTGCAGCAGGATGGTTACCATGCAGTAACAATTTCCAAGAACGACAACGGCGCAGGCCTGATTACCGGACAGGGACAGCTGGCCATTACCAAGGACAATTATAAAGATTATAGCTTCGCTTAACACTTTGTGAATACCCTGGAATTTAAAAGCCGTAGGGCAGGGAAGTTTCTTCCCTGCCCTTTTCGGAAAAAGGGTAACCATTGCTGAAATTTCATCCTTATCAGGATGGCATTTCACCAGTGGTTACCTGGAAAAACAAAAGTAGGAGGACATTATATTTATGGCGGAAGAGTATCTGTTACAGATGAGCGGAATCTGCAAGTCATTCGCCGGCGTCCATGCGCTGGACCATGTGAATTTTCATGTTCGTCCGGGAAAGGTTATGTGCCTGGCCGGAGAAAACGGATGCGGAAAATCCACTCTTGTAAAAATTATCTCTGGCGTTTATACAAGGGATGAAGGCAAGGTCGTTTTTGAAGGAAATGAGATCACAAAAATAACGCCGGCAGAGGCTACAAGGCTGGGCATTCAGGTTATCTATCAGGATCTTTCTATTTTTCCGAACCTGACCGTTATGGAAAATCTTGCCATCAACTCAGAAATTACGGACGGAAGAAAGATTGTGAACAGGAAACGCTGGGAAGAAACGGCAAAGACGGCTCTGTCCAAGATAGACTGCAAAATTGATCTCTACGCGAAAATGGGTGAACTAAGTGTAGCGGACAAGCAGCTGGTTGCTATTTGCCGGGCGCTTCTGTTTAACGCCAAGCTGATTATTATGGATGAACCGACCACCGCGCTGACCAAGAGAGAGGTGGAAGCCCTCTTCAATACCGTCAGACAGTTAAGGGATCAGGGCATTGCCATCATGTTCATCAGCCATAAGACCGAAGAAATCTTTGAGATTTCTGATGATGTCTGCATCATGCGCAATGGAAAAAATGTGTTTGAGGGACCGACAAAAGACCTGACACCAAGAGATTTTGCTTATTATATGACTGGAAGGGAACTGACAGATGATCATTTTATCCCAAAAAAGATCAGCAAAGAGCCGGTTCTGAAGGTCGAGCATCTTTCAGCAGGAAGATATTATAACGATGTCTCTTTTGAACTTCACAAAGGCGAAATTCTCGGAATCACAGGACTTCTGGGATCCGGACGTACAGAGCTGGCGCTTTCTCTGTTCGGACTCCTAAAGCCGACATCAGGAACCATCAATCTGCGGGGCCGGGATGTTAAAATCAAATCTCCGATGGAGGCGCAGAAGCTGAAAATAGGGTATGTTCCAGAGGATCGTCTGACAGAGGGACTCTGCATGGCGCAGTCGATTGCGGATAACATTGAGCTTGCTTCGCTGAAACGAATATCCGGAAACGGCTTTACACTGAATCATAAGAAAATTTTTGAGGACGCCGCTACATGGGTTAAAAAATTCTCGATTGCTACCGATGATCCCCATAAATATGCGCAGACACTTTCCGGAGGAAATCAGCAGAAGATTGTTCTGGCAAAATGGCTGAGTAATGACCTGGATGTTCTGATTCTGAACGGGCCGACAGTAGGTGTCGATATCGGCGCAAAGCAGGATATCCATCATCTGGTACATCAGCTGGCCAATGACGAAGGCCTTGCCGTTATCATTATTTCCGATGATCTTTCCGAAGTGGTTGAAAACTGCAGCAGGGTTATCGTTATGAAAGAGGGACAGATTGTCGGCCATCTGGATGCGGATGAGGTTTCCGAGGCTAACATTCTGCAGATCATTCACTGATGGGGAGGACAGAACGAATATGAATAAAGCAAAGATGAAACGTATGACCCGTCGGACAGAATTCTACATGACAATTGTCCTGATTCTGATGATTGCCATTATCGGTATTGTTTCCGGTGGAAATCTGTTTCAGGCATCAATGATCGTAACAATTTTCCGCGCGATGGTTGTAGACGGAATGTTTGCTCTCTGCAGTCTGCTGGTTATGATATCCGGAGGGTTTGATCTTTCTTTCCCGGCTATCGCTGCACTGGCGTATTCCCTTTCCACTACGATCTGCGTGAATAACGGCTGGTGCGAGACAAATCCTTTTATGGGATTCTTTCTTGCGGTTGTGATCGGAGCGGTTCTGGGCATGTTTAACGGCTGGATTATCGCGAATTTCAAACTGAACACCATGATCGTAACACTGGGTACACAGACACTTTTTACAGGTGTTTCGATGGGACTTCTGCAGATGAAGGAAATTACCACAACTCTTCCGAAGTCTTTCAATGCGGTTGGCGTTTCCTATCTGTTCGAGGTATACAACGCGAACGGACAGCGTTCGACCATGACATCAACAATTATCCTGCTGATTATCATGGCTGCCATTGTTTCCTTTGTTCTGAATAAAACGATGTTCGGCCGGTCACTGTACGCAATCGGTGGAAATGAGATTTCCGCGGAGCGCGCCGGATATAATGTAAAGAGAACAAAATTTATTCTGTATACCGTTGTCGGAGCACTGTCCGGATTCGTGGGAATGGTTCGTACATGTCTGGCACAGCAGTCAATTCCAAAAGCGCTTGTTGGAAAGGAAATGACAATTATTCCCGCGGTTATCCTTGGCGGAGCTTCTATTTTCGGAGGTGAAGGTACGGTATACGGAACGATGATCGCGGTCGGTCTGATTACGGTTGTCTCCAACAGTATGCTGCTTCTTGGAATCGGCACGCAGTGGCAGGATTTCTTTAATGGTCTTGTTATTCTGGTCGGCATTACCGTATCGGCTGTTCAGGCAAAACGACAGACCAAGGCATGATAGGAGGAACTGCAATAATGAAAAATTTCGCAAAAAACAATAGATATACTGTCATGCTGTTTGTTTGGATGGCTGCGGTGCTTCTGTTTTTTACAATCACCAAGGCATCTACTCTTTGGCAGGTAAGCACCTGGCAGGGAATTGTCATGCAGTTTCCGGAATTCGGTGTTATGACGATTGGAGTTATGTTTCCTTTTATTACAGGAAACATTGATATGTCATTTGTGGCACTGGGTGATTTTGCCACATTGATTATGGCCAAATACCTTAACGCGCACTGGGTGGACGGAACCAGCACCGGATCTCCGATGGGTTACATAATGACCGGTATTCTGATTGCCATGATCATCTGCATTGCCGGAGGAATTATCAATGGACTTCTGATCACAAAGCTTGGTATCCCGGCCGTTATGGCTACGATTGCCATGCAGCTTGTCTGGCAGGGACTTTCCATTGCTCTGACAAATGGAAACACGGTGTCCGGACTTCCGGAACTGTATACGGAAATCGGCCATTCCAATGTGCTTGGCTTCATTCCGTATCCGCTGTTTATCTTTATCATTATGGCTGTGATTGCCGGGCTGCTTTTGAAATTCACAGTGTTCGGAGAAAAGCTGTACATGTGTGGAACGAATGTAAAAGCGTGCCACTATTCCGCAATCAATACGGACAGGGTTATCACAGTGTCTTTTGTGCTCTGCGCGGTCTGGTCCTGCGTGGGCGCGCTGCTTATGGTTTCTACCATGGCTTCTGCAAAGGCGGACTATGGTACTTCTTATGTCATGCGCGTCATCCTGATTCTGGTGCTTGCCGGAGTTCTTCCGGATGGAGGCACCGGAAAGATTCACGATGTTGTTCTATCCGTTATCATCGTTCAGATTATCGGATCGGGCGTTAATATGTTCTCAAATCTGAATGCTTATTACGCAAACCTGATCTGGGGTGCGCTGCTGCTGTTAGTCCTGATTCTCAGCACAAAGATGGGAGCAGATGGTTTTCATTTCAAAAAGAAAAAAGCTGCCAAAGCAGCCTGAAGGGAAAGCAATTCTTTAACAGTGGTTCCGGCTCTCTGCCGCATTCTGTAACGAGAATGTGGCAGGGGGCTGTTTTTGTATGACTTGTAATAAGAAAGGCTGCTCTTGCCGGAAAACAAGCAGGGTACGATTTTAAGCGGAAGTCAGAAATGGAAGATGACAGATATGTTTACATAATGTGTAAAAACGCCGTTGCGAATCGAAAGACCGGATGCTATACTAAGAGCATCAAAAGACCGGGTTCCGTGTCAGCAGGACAACTGGAATTCCGGCAGGGAAACCTGTAGAGCGGAATACCGGTGTCAGCCGGTAAATTCCGGGATGACAAAACAGAAAAAGAGGTTAAAGAAGATGGCTGTGGTGAAGGAACTGCTTCGCGCAGAGGATGACGGAACAATCAGTTTTGGGGATTACACTCTGCCGGCGAAGAAGAAACTTTCGGATTTTGCTTTTCAGGGGGATCTTTACAAAGTCAAGACATATGATGAAATTACCCGTCTGGAAAGAAATGACACACTGATTTACGAATCTGTGCCGGGAACTGCTGTCAGAGAGATGAAGATTACAGACAGCGGAGTTTCTTTTACGGTGGAGGGAGCTCATGATGTACAGATCACTCTCGGTATGGAAGAGGGAGCCACATACGATGTCAAGCTGGACGGAAGAAACATCGGATGTATGGAAACAAGTATGGGAGGAAAACTCGCGTTCGGCATAGAGCTGGAAAACGCGGAGCAGGTCCGGGTAGAGGTAATAAGAGTCTGAATCCGGACAGTTGCCGGAAAAACACAGCAGCAGACAACAGGAAAATGAATGCCAGGAAAGTTCCGGTGCCTCATCTGGTTCCGGAACAGATTTCCTGGCTTTTACTGTATATGTCCAGCCGCAAATCTGCAGGGACGAATGTCTGCACGGAGCTGCTAAATTTTTCGCGACGACAACTGGTATAGGCGTGTAGTGACGGTAGGAAATAAACGAACAGGAGAACTTCCGGAATGGCTAAGGATAAAAAAAGTGTATTTTTCTGTCAGAACTGTGGATATGAATCTTCTAAATGGATGGGGCAGTGTCCGGCATGTCATCAGTGGAATACTTTTGTGGAGGAGGTCGTTTCAGTGAAACCGGCAGCACCGGCGGCTGGGAGATCATCAGGATCAGGCAGAGCAAGGATGACGCCGAAAAGTCTTTCGGAAATCTCCCTGGATCAGGGGAACCGGATCACGACGGGCATCGGTGAGCTGGACAGGGTGCTCGGCGGTGGAATTGTCAAGGGCTCTCTGATTTTAATCGGCGGAGATCCGGGAATCGGAAAATCTACCCTTTTGCTTCAGGTCTGCCGGCATATTTCGGACCGGGGCATACATGTGCTGTATGTTTCCGGAGAGGAATCGCTGCAGCAGATTAAAATGCGCGCTGTCCGGATCGGACAGTTTCGGGATGAGCTGAAGCTTCTGGCGGAAACAGACCTGGGGGATATTGAGTCGGTGATCGGACAGGCCAGGCCGGAACTTGTTATCATTGATTCTATTCAGACCATGTATAATGAGTCGGTCAGTTCTTCACCGGGCAGCGTCTCGCAGGTCAGAGAATCGACAGGAGTTCTTCTGCGGATCGCGAAGTCTATGCAGATCCCCATTTTTATTGTCGGACATATGACCAAGGATGGAACGGTAGCCGGTCCCAGGGTACTGGAGCATATGGTGGACACGGTTCTGTACTTTGAAGGGGAGAAAAGAGAGAGCTACCGCATCCTTCGGGCGGCAAAAAACAGGTTTGGCTCTACAAATGAAATCGGGGTTTTTGAGATGCGCGCAGAGGGGCTGACAGAAGTGGCCAATCCCTCCGAGTATATGCTGGAAGGAAGGCCGGAAGGCGCTTCCGGGTCTGTGGTAGCATGCTCCATGGAGGGAACAAGGCCGATTATGATTGAAATACAGGCGCTTGTCAGCAGCTCTAATTTTAATTATCCGCGCAGAACGGCGAATGGTACGGATTTTAACAGGGTGAATCTGTTGATGGCTGTTCTGGAAAAACGGGCTCACATCAACCTCTCCAGAGATGATGCTTATATCAATATAACCGGTGGAGTACGGATGTCGGAACCGGCAGTGGATCTGGGAATTGTTCTGGCTATTGCTTCATGTAAGAGGGATGTGCCGGTAGACCCTTCGGCAGTCGTTTTTGGCGAGGTGGGACTAAGCGGAGAGATTCGTTCGGTTTCTATGGCGGAACAGAGAGTCCGGGAAGCTAAGAAGCTGGGGTTCCGGAAAGTAATCCTTCCCAGGGCAAGCATGCGCAGCTTGTCAAGAATGAAAGAAGATTCCGATCTGGAGCTTCTGCCTGTCAGCACCGTTTCGGAAGCGATTGCCGCAGCTCTGAAGTAGTTTTCTGGTTAACTGCGCAGAAAATAAGAGAACTGGATAAGCCGGATAAAGGGCTGGTAGGGGGCATTGTAAAGCTGCTTTCGGAGGCCTTGTTAAATTGTGAGAATGCCTCAAGTTTGCCAGATGAACGAAATTCACCTATGAGCATACAATTCCAGTAATTGTATATAATTTTACAAATATTAATGAAACAGAAAAAATATCAAAAAAGGTGTTGACTTTCCCCTTTAGGGGTGATATTCTAAGTGAGCTGTCGGGGACGACAGTTAAGAAAAAAGCTTCTGAGGAAACAAAGAGGCGGCCAAGTTCCTTGACAACTGAACAGTAAAACACATCCTCGAAAGTTCAAAAAATTTTTGAGTTTGTCGAAAGACAATCCTTTAAACAGTAAACGGGATGAAT
>CACVSR010000093.1 GCA_902756775.1 uncultured Lachnospiraceae bacterium
AGAATGGCAAGGAAATAAGCGACATAGATACCCAGCTGCGCCGCCGCGCCCATCAGGAAGGAAATCGGATTTGCGATCAGCGGGCCGAAATCGGTCATGGCTCCGACGCCCATAAAGATCAGGGACGGAAGAATAGACCACTCATCCAGTGTGTAGAAATAGTAAAGCAGTCCGCCGGCATGGGAAATCCCGGCCGCGTCCACGGTGGGAGCTGCGATAATATCCGGATAAATGTTTACAAGAAGCATACCAAAGGCAATCGGAACCAGAAGCAGCGGCTCAAAATCATGTTTGATTGCCAGGTATAAAAACAGGAAAGCAACCGCGATCATGACGAAGTTGCCCCATGTTATGTTAAAGAATGCCGTCTGATGAATCAGATTCGACAATGTCGTTAAAATCATTTTTTTACCTCCGGTTATTGGATTTCAGTGTCGGAGCTCAGTCCATGGTAGCCAGTACGTCGCCGGATTCCACCGCATCCCCTGCGGCAACCTCAATAGAGGCAATGGTTCCGTCCTGCGGAGCAACGACAGGGATTTCCATCTTCATGGCTTCCAGGACAACTACGCTGTCTCCAGCCTTTACAGAGGTTCCGACCGGAGCATCCACACGGATAATCTTTCCGGGTACGGAGGCTGTAATCGCAACGCCGCCCTGATTTCCGGAAGAAGCCGGAGCTGCCGCCGGAGCCGCCGCAGGTGCGGGAGCTGCCGCCGGAGCCGCCACGGGTGCAGGAGCAGGAGCGGCCTGCTGCACAGCGCCTGCAGTCGTTCCTTCTTCAACAGTTACCTGATATACTTTTCCATTCACGGTGATTGTATAGTTTTTCATAATTCCAGTATCCTCCTAAACTCTCTTCCATCCTCTGGTGCCTACACGGCGGATTGAGCGGACCACATAGCCGCCCTCAACGGGTGCTTCCTCCATAGCGGCGGCGATTGCCGCAGCCATAACAGCCACTAACTCGTCATCTGATTCTCTGCCTGCGGCAGTGGCTGCCGACGCCTTTGCGGCTGCCGGTCTGGATGCCGGAGCAGCAGGCGCCTCTAAATCAGACTGCGCTTTTTTTGATTTGTCACCATGCGGGATAAACCGGAACAGGTAAATAACAAGCGTAAGGAAAATAAGAATCGCAAATACGACAATCAGTCCGACCGCCATATTCTGCGCCGCCTGCTCCAGCTTCTCTCCAAGGGTGTAGCTGATATTCATCTCATAATTGGTTGGCTGCATGGTGCTGCCGTCAAAATATACCAGGACTTCCGCGCTCCGCTTTGCAAACTGTACCTCGGAGGTGACTGTGATGGTTCCGTCCTTGGCCTCTTTTACATCCTTTACCTCAACAGACTGTACTTCTCCTACCTCGTCCCTGGACTCCTCCCAGGAGTCATAGAAAACCTCGTAGAATCCGCCGCTGGATTTCATCTGCTGCAGCGTGTCCTCGTCCATCGTGTACACCTGCTCCAGGAATTGCTGGACAGAAGACTTCAGGTTGTCCGCTGTGGTCTGGTCCAGATCCGCAAAGACCGGAACGGCCATGCAGAGAGCCAGAATCAGGCTGGCTGCAAGAACCAGTATTCTCTTAAAACTTTTCTTCATTTTGCCACCTCTTTCAGATTGTGCCGTGCTTTTTGTCCGGACCGAACTGTCTCTTGGTAAAGAGCATGTCCAGGGCGCCAATCAGGTACTTTCTGGTTTCTGCCGGATCAATAATGGTATCCACGTACCCGCGGGCAGCCGCAGCATCTGTGCTGTTCTGAAGCGCATCGTAGGCAGCGGCCTGTTTCTGAATCACCTCTCCGCCCTGTCCGTCGTACATAATCTTTGCGGCTTCCTTCGCGTCCATCATGCCGATTTTGGCGCCCTTCCAGGCGTAAACAAGATCAGCCCCGATGGATTTGCTGTTCATGGCAACGCATGCGCTGCCAAATGCCTCGCCGGTAATAACATTAACCTTCGGCGTAGTTGCGCTGGCAAAAGCGTAGACCAGAGAAGAAGCGGCCTTGGCCATGTTCATCTCCGAGCATTTGGTCGCCTTGAAGCCCCTGACATTGGTGAGCGTGACAAGAGGGATTGAGAACGCATCGCAGAATTTAACAAACTCCGCAGCCTTCTTTGCTCCGCGGACGCTGATGGTCTTATCGAAGGATTCCCTGCTTCCGTCCGCTGCAAGGCGCGCCGCGCGGTTTGCCACGACACCTGCCGTATATCCATTCAGACGGATGAAAGCCGTCACAACATCCGGTCCGTATTCCGGCTGTGTTTCAATAAAGAGGGAATTATCGCTGATCCGGGGCAGCATCAGAGCAGGATCTTCCACGCACGCTGCAAGATCCGGGATCTGACGGTTCAGATCGTCATTGGTTGCCCCATAAGACATATCATCTTCATTATTGGCGGGAAGAACATCAATCAGGGCACGGATTTTAGCAATAACTTCTGCTTCTGTGCCGTCTCCCGCTGTCATGCCGGTCTCATGTGCCTGAAACTCCGCGGAGGATGTATCGCACTTGTCCTCGGAATTGCCCTTCAGGGCATTCGGGGCGTTTACAAACATTTTCGCGGCAGAGGACTCCATATAGGTAAAATCCGCCATACCGGAAACCAGCGCCATTCCGCCGCCGCACAGGCCGAAAACGCCTGCAATCTGCGGAACTACACCGGAAGCATCCGCCTGCGCCTGATAAATCTGTCCGAAGGCGTGCAGTCCGTCCACAGCCTCTTCCAGACGCATTCCGGCACAGTCTATCAGTCCGATGACAGGTGCTCCTGTCCGGATAGCAAGCTGATAGATGTTGACAATCTTCCCGGCATGCATTTCACCGATGGTTCCGTTGAGAACACTGGAATCCTGGCTGTATACATAGACAGGATTTCCGTCAATCTGACCGTACCCGGTAATAACGCCGTCTGAAGGTGCCTTTTTTTCAGCCATGTTAAAATCTGTGCTGCGGGCAGTTACTCCGGCGCCGATCTCAACAAAGCTGTTTGCGTCAAGCAAGGAAGTAATTCTTGCTCTGGCAGGGCTTTGTGTTGTGTTGCTCATTCCATTACCTCCATATCTTTATTTATGCATGAACTCCGGCCGCAGCCAAAGCCAAATCTACATCTATTGTAATATAGCGTTTTAAGCCGGATTTTTCAACCGATTTTGTAAAGAATTCATAAATCAGGGCAGAAAAATTTTACATGTTTTTACAAATGCACAGTTTCCTTACCATCCCCCGAATTTTGCCTTAGCCCTTACCGATACGGTTATTTCAGTATGTTGCAGAACCGTAAAACATGCTATGATATGCGTGGCCGAAAATGCAAGGCAGAAACCGACATGCCGTCAAAGATGCAAGGCCGAAACAGACACCCGCAGACTGATATTTCCTGCCTGCTTCCGGCACAGCACAGAACTGTTCCGGAGGAAAGGCGCCCTTCTTATAAGAAAGGAGCAGCCGGACATTGAAAAACAAATTGATCGACCTTGTCAACATCTCGAAATCCTATGACGGAGTGACGGTTCTGGACGAACTGAATCTCTATATCCGTGAAAACGAGTTTCTGACCCTTCTGGGCCCGTCCGGATGCGGCAAGACGACCACGCTCCGTATCCTTGGCGGATTTGAGCGTCCCGACCACGGGAATGTCTTTTTTAACGGAAATGACATTACCGGGCTTCCCCCAAACAAAAGACAGCTGAATACCGTATTCCAGAAATACGCGCTTTTCCCCCACATGTCTGTGGCGGAGAACATTTCCTTCGGACTGAAAATCAAAAACAAGCCCCAGGGCTATATTGATGACAAAATCCGCTATGCCTTAAAGCTTGTCAACATGGACGGGTATGAAAACCGCTATCCTGCCGCCCTTTCCGGAGGTCAGCAGCAGAGGGTCGCGATTGCCCGCGCCATTGTCAACGAGCCGAAGGTTCTTCTTCTGGACGAGCCTCTTGGAGCCCTGGATCTGAAGCTCCGGCAGGACATGCAGTATGAGCTGATGCGCCTGAAAAACGAACTGGGCATCACGTTTGTATACGTCACACATGACCAGGAGGAAGCTCTGACCATGTCCGACACCATTGTCGTCATGAACCAGGGATATATCCAGCAGATCGGCACACCGGAGGACATTTACAATGAGCCCCAGAACGCCTTTGTGGCGGATTTCATCGGCGACAGCAACATTCTGGACGGACGGATGATCCGTGACAAGCTGGTGGAAATCCTGGGTGTGAAGTTTGACTGCGTAGACACCGGATTCGGAGAGAACAAGCCCGTAGACGTAGTAATCCGTCCGGAGGACGTGGAACTTGTCAAACCGGAAAAAGGCATTCTTTCCGGACGCGTCACGAGTATTATCTTTAAAGGCGTCCACTATGAGATGGAAGTCCACGCAAACGGATACGACTGGCTGGTACACAGCACACGTCTGCAGGAGGTCGGAAAAGAGGTAGGCATCTATGTCGATCCCTTCAATATACAGATTATGAACAAACCGGAATCCACGGACGAGGAGGCCGTACCAGTTGAAGAGTAACCGCTTAAAATGGCTGGCTGCGCCCTATGGCGTATGGGCGGCCGGCTTTATCATCATCCCCCTTGTTATGATCGTTTTCTACGCCTTTACCTCGCAGGAGACCGGCGGATTTACCCTGGCCAATTTCGACGACGTTTTTACCGGGGAAGTCATGAAAGCCCTGGGTCTTTCGCTCGGCCTGGCGCTTGTAAGCACCCTGATCTGCATCCTGCTGGCCTATCCGCTGGCCATGATTCTGGCCGGGATGAAGGTAAGTCAGAAAAGTTTTATCGTTTTTATTTTCATCCTCCCCATGTGGATGAACTTTCTGCTGCGCACCTTCGCCTGGCAGACCCTGCTGGAAAAGAACGGTGTGATCAATACTGTCCTGGGTGCCATAAATCTGCCGCCGCTCGAAATAATCAATACGCCCTGGGCGATCGTATTCGGCATGGTTTATAATTTCCTGCCGTTTATGATTCTTCCCATTTACAACGTGCTGATCAAACTTGACCAGGATGTGGTGAACGCAGCCAGAGATCTGGGCGCCAGTTCTTTCCAGACCTTCTGGAAGGTAACCTTTCCGCTCTCCCTTCCCGGCGTGATCTCCGGCGTTACGATGGTCTTTATTCCGTCGCTTACTACCTTTGTTATTTCCGACCTTCTTGGCGGAGGAAAGATTCTTCTGATCGGCAATATGATTGAACAGGAATTCAAGCAGCTGAATAACTGGAACGTGGGCTCCGCCATGTCCATGATCCTTCTTCTGTTCGTCATTGTTTCTATGGTCGTCGAAAATAAATACGACAAGACCGGGGAGGGAACCGCGCTATGAAAAAGATCCTGAAGCGAATCTATATGGTTCTGATTCTGTTTCTGCTGTACGCCCCCATTGCCACGCTGATCGTTCTTTCCTTTAACTCCTCTAAATCAAGGGCAAAATGGGGCGGTTTTACCCTGTCCTGGTACCGGTCGCTTTTCCAGAATCAGGAGATCATGGAGGCGTTCTATACCACACTGGTGATCGCCCTGCTGGCCAGCGTGCTTGCCACCCTGATCGGGACACTGGCGGCCATCGGCATACACGCCATGAAAAAAAAGATGCGGACGGTCTTTACCGGCATCACCAACATTCCCATGCTGAACAGCGAAATTGTCATGGGCGTCTCCCTTATGCTGCTGTTCATCATTCTGCGGATCCGGCTGGGCTTTTCGACCATCCTGCTGGCGCATATTACCTTTGACATTCCCTACGTCATTTTAAGTGTTCTTCCGAAAATGAAGCAGACGAACCGGAACGTATATGAGGCTGCTCTGGACCTTGGCGCCACACCTTTCTATGCCTTCCGGAAAACCATCCTTCCGGATATTATGCCGGGAATTTCCTCCGGTTTCCTTCTCTCCTTCACCATGTCCCTGGATGATTTTGTCATCACCTATTTTACCAAGGGACCCGGCGTGGACACGCTCTCCACAAAAATCTACTCTGAAGTGCGAAAGGGAATCAAGCCGGAAATTTACGCGTTGTCAACCATTTTGTTTGTCTCCGTCATGGTGCTTCTCCTGCTGATCAACCTTGCCCCGGCAAAAGAGAGCCGGGAGGAACTGGAAAAGGACTCCCGTTATCTCGCAAAAACCGGACGCCGCCGGATCTTTAGCAGACATATGGTTGTCGGCCGTCTGGTACCCGGTCTGTTAATCGCCGCCCTTGCGGCTGGCGGCATCTACTACGGAGGAAGTTCCGTTGCGGCCGGTCAGAATCAGGTCATTGTGTACAACTGGGGGGAATATATCGACCCGGATGTTCTGACCCAGTTTGAGGAGGAAACCGGCATTCATGTCGTCTATGAAGAATACGAGACCAACGAAATCATGTACCCGAAAATCAAGGCCGGCGCCGTCGCCTATGACTGCGTATGCCCCTCCGATTACATGATCAAAAAAATGATCGACAATGATCTTCTCCAGAAAATTGATTTTGACAATGTTCCGAACATAACGAATATCGGTGAAATCTACCAGGAGACCTCCCGCGCCTTCGACCCGACCAACGAATAC
>CACVSR010000094.1 GCA_902756775.1 uncultured Lachnospiraceae bacterium
TACGGCGGAAAAGAGCGGCCTGGTTCCGGATGCCTGGTACCTGAAGGGGGTCAGTCATCTGCCATCCCTTCCGGATTTTCAGAGCGGGGCACTGTATGCTCAGGATGTTAGTTCCATGCTGGCTGTCAGAGCGGCGGGAATCCGTCCCGGCAGCCGTGTTCTGGATATGTGCGCCGCCCCAGGCGGAAAGAGCATTCTCGCCGCGGATCTGATGAGGGAAGAGGATCCTCTTGGAAAGATGGAAGGTGTTGTGATATCCAGAGATGTGACGGATCGGAAGCTTGCCCTGCTGCGTGAGAACCGGGAAAGATGCCATGTCTCTGAGATGCAGCCCTGTCTGTGGGACGCCACACAGTTCCGCCCGGAGGATCGGGAGGCATTTGATGTGGTGATTGCGGATGTCCCCTGTTCCGGGTACGGGGTTATCGGCAGAAAGCCCGATATCCGCTATCACGCTTCTGCCGAAAAGGAAGCCTCTCTGGCTGACCTGCAGAAGAAAATTCTTGCCAACGCGGTTCGCTGTATCCGTCCGGGCGGTACTCTTTTATTTTCCACCTGCACGATCAACCGGACGGAAAATGAAGATAATACCGCATGGCTTCTGGAACATTTTCCGATGGAAAAGAAAGAGGAAAGGCAGCTCCTTCCGGGAAGCTATCCGGGAGACGGCTTCTACTACGCGGTTTTCCGTGTATAAGGCCGTTTTCCAGGCAATACTCCGGATCAACTGGGGCAGAAAGCTTTCACTACGGAAACATCAATACGACGAAGGAAACCATGCGAGATGTGGCGGAAATGGGAACGTGTGAAGACGGCGAAATGATAAGAGGCGCATACGTCAGGCAGGAATAGGAAAAGAGGTCGGGAAAGGATGACGGCAGATATTAAATCCATGTATCTTCCGGAGCTGCAGGAGCTTTGTGTTTCTCTGGGAGAAAAGGCTTTCCGGGGAAAACAGCTGTTTTCCTGGCTGCACCGGCAGCGCGTGGAGAGTTACGAGGAGATGACAAATCTTCCTGGTATGATGCGGAAAGAGCTGGAAGAGGAGTATCCGATTGTCCGGCTGCGTCCGGTCCGGGAGCAGGTCTCAAAGATTGACGGAACCAGAAAATATCTGTTCGCCCTGCCGGACGGAAATGTGATCGAGAGTGTCCGTATGGAATATCACCATAGCATTTCTGTCTGTCTGTCCTCTCAGGTTGGCTGCCGGATGGGCTGCCGGTTCTGTGCCTCGACACTGGACGGTAGGGTGAGGGATCTGACCGCGTCGGAGATGCTGGAGCAGGTGTACCAGATTCAGCGGATGACCGGAGAGCGGGTTTCCAGCCTGGTTGTCATGGGAAGCGGAGAGCCGTTTGACAATTACGATAATCTGATCCGTTTTCTCCGCCTTGCGTCGGACAAGGACGGACTGAATCTCAGCCAGCGCGCAGTCACGGTGTCCACCTGCGGGATCGTGCCGAAAATCAGAGCCTTCGCGGAGGAACACCTGCAGACAGGGCTGGCGATTTCCCTGCACGCATCCAATGACGAGAAGAGAAAAAAACTGATGCCGGTGGCCAATGCCTACAGTATCCGGGAGATTCTGGATGCCTGCCGGTATTATTTTGAAAAAACCGGGCGAAGGATTACCTTTGAGTATGCGCTGGCTGCCGGAGAAAATGATTCGGAGACCGACGCGGCGGAGCTGGCCGGCCTTTTAAGGGGGCTGAACTGCCATGTCAATCTGATCCCCATCAATCCGGTACGCGAGAGAACATACAGGCGTTCCGGGCATGAGGCGGTTTTGCGCTTCCAAAATAAACTTGAAAATTACGGAATAAATGTTACTATTAGAAGGGAAATGGGCTCTGATATCGACGGAGCCTGTGGACAGCTCCGCAAGAGCTATATTGAAACCCGGGGGTAATTGGTACATATGAAGGTATTTTCTGCCACTGATATCGGTCAGAAAAGAAAAATGAATCAGGACTATATCTTCACATCCCAAGAACCGATTGGAAATCTGCCGAACCTGTTTGTGGTGGCAGATGGCATGGGCGGGCACAATGCAGGAGATTTCGCATCCCGGTACGGGGTATCTGTGATGGTGGAAACCGTGCGCAGGGATAAGAATTTTAATCCGGTCAAGATCATGCGGAATGCCATGGAAGCTGCGAACCGGGAGGTTCTGGAGCAGTCCCGTGAGGATCCTGCCATGGCAGGAATGGGGACAACCATGGTTGCGTGTACGCTGGTCGGAGGTTACGCCTACGTGGCAAATGTAGGAGATTCCAGGCTATATCTTGCCAATGATACCATGACTCAAATTTCACAGGATCATTCGCTGATCGCGGAAATGGTCCGCCTGGGAGAGCTTACGCCGGAAGAGGGGAGAAATCATCCGGATAAGAACATTATTACCAGGGCAATCGGCACGGCGGATACGGTTCAGGTTGATTTTTTTGATTTCCGTCTGAATCAGGATGATCAGATTTTAATGTGTTCGGACGGCCTCAGCAATATGGTGGAAGACGCCAGGATGTTTGAAATCCTGAAGGACGACAGTATTGAGGATAAGTCAGAGGCACTGATTCAGGAGGCAAATGCCAACGGCGGTAAGGATAATATCGCTGTTATCGTCATTCGTCCGTATGCCTGACAGGAGAGAAAGAAAGTATGCTGAAAGAGGGAGTAATCTTAAGCGAGCGGTATGAGATCATCGCAAGGATCGGTGCCGGCGGTATGGCAGATGTGTATAAGGCACAGGACCACAAGCTGAACCGTCTGGTAGCTGTCAAGGTGATGAAGGCGGAGTTCCGCGAGGATACCGGTTTCGTGCAGAGATTCCAGAAAGAGGCTCAGGCGGCGGCCAAGCTGTCCCATCCGAATGTAGTCAATGTCTATGATGTCGGAGAGGACCGCGGGCTCTATTATATCGTCATGGAGCTGGTCGAGGGAATCACTCTTAAAAATTATATACAGAAGAAGGGTAAATTAAGCGTCAAGGAAGCTACAAGCATTGCCATTCAGGTTTCGCTCGGTCTGGAGGCGGCTCATAACCGGGGAATTATTCACCGGGATGTCAAGCCGCAGAATATTATGATATCCACCGACGGAAAGGTAAAGCTTTCTGATTTTGGCATTGCCAAGGCAATGAATTCCAATACGATTACGGCAAATGTCATGGGATCGGTTCATTACAGCTCCCCGGAGCAGGTGAGGGGCGGTATTTCCGATGCCAAGAGCGATATTTATTCGCTGGGAATTACCATGTACGAGATGGTGACGGGCAGGGTTCCCTTTGACGGGGATTCCACGGTTTCCATCGCGATCAAGCATCTGCAGGAAGAGATGGTGTCTCCGTCACGGTACACGCCGGATCTGCCCTATTCACTGGAACAGATTATTCTGAAATGTACGCAGAAAAATCCGGAGAGGCGCTATCACAATGTCGGGGAACTGATCGAGGATCTGAAGCATTCTCTGATTGACCCGCAGGGGAATTTTGTCCGGATTGCGCCCCGCGCGGGTGCGGCGGCAGCCGCTGTCCGGACGCCGCAGAACCAACAGGCTCCGCGCAGACTCTCAAGGGAAGAGGAAGAGCGCAGAGAACGGGCCAGAAGACGCCGGGAAGAAGAGTACGACGATGACGACGAGGATGATGACGATGAGGACGACGGGAAAACCGGTCTGGAGAAAGCTATCACCATCGGCGGATTCCTGGTGGGTGCAATTATTGTTATTATCCTGATTGTGGTGATCGGGAACATGACCGGGCTGTTCCATTTCGGAAAGACCGCGTCCTCTTCTTCCGCCGCAGGTACCAGTACATCGGCGGAAGCGTCGCCGACAGCCGAGGCATCCAGCAGCTCGGAACAGGCAGCGGTTCCGAATCTTCTTGGCATGACGGTTGACGAGGCAACTGCCGCCTGCAACAAGCTTGGCATCGGTGTCAGGCAGACAAGTACCGCGACTTCCGAGCAGTATGACAGCGGCCAGATCATCAATCAGACCATTGCGGAAGGCACCATGGTAGACAAGGGAACTACCATAGATGTAGTTGTATCCAGCGGAAAGGCGGATGTGACCGTGCCGGCTGGTCTCACGGGTTCCTCGCAGGCGGACGCGGAGGCGTCACTGGAGAGTGCAGGCCTGGTTCCGGATATTGAACTGCAGTATGATGATACGGTAGATGTCGGAAACGTCATTTCAACCAGCCCGGCAGAGGGAACCTCTGTTCCGTCGGGAGCTACCGTTACCCTGTATGTCAGCAAAGGCCGGGACACCACCAACGATGTAAAGGTTCCGGATATTGTGGGACAGAGCAAGGACAGTGCGCTGGCAACGCTGGATACCATGGGAATTAAGTACACAACCCAGACGGGCTCGGATTCCTCGCAGTCCAACGGGGTGGTTCTGTCCGTATCTCCGGATGTAGGAGCAACCATCGACAAGACGACCGATACGGTTACAGTAACGATTAACAAGACAGCCACAAAATATGTGTTTAACACACCGCTTTCGGAGCCGGACGGCTACAATGGGGGCAAGGTGAAGCTTGAGCTTGTGCAGGGAGACAAGACGACAACGATTTACGAGGGGGATGATCCCTGGACAGACGGACCGTTTACCACGAAGGTGGAGAGCGATTCCGGAGAAACGGCAGTCATCAATATCTACGAGGACGGTACCCTGATTGCAAGATATCCCAATGTAACCTTTACCGAGGAAAGCTGATTGTACAGGCACCTGACTGAATCTTCTGCGGAAGAAGGCCAGGTGCTTTTCCGTTGTGAGGAATTATGAGGAACAAAAGGGCACAAAATTTAAGCAGCGGCGGATTTGGGCAACAGAAAAAAACGGACGCCGAGGGAACGATCATAAAGGGAATCTCCGGATTTTACTATGTCGCGGTGGAGGCGGCTTCGGATGCCGCTCCGCGTGCAGATCTGCCTGCTAATCTCGCTCCCAGGGAAGGAATGCGGATTTACCAGTGCAGGGCCAGGGGAATTTTTCGAAAGGAGAAGAAGAAGCCCCTGGTGGGTGACAGGGTCAGGATAGAGATTCTGGATGAGGAAGCGGCAGAGGCAAATCTGACGGACATTCTTCCGAGAAAGAATGAGCTGATCCGTCCGGCTGCCGCAAATGTCGATCAGGCTGTGGTGTTTTTTGCCCTGAAGGAGCCGGAGCCCGACGCGGTTCTTCTGGATCGGTTTCTGATTCTGATGCACAGACAGGAGGTGCCGGTTCTCATCTGCCTGAATAAAAAGGATCTGGCGGATTCCGGGGTATCGCAGCACTGGAAAATGATCTATGAGGGCTGCGGCTATCAGGTTCTCCTGATCAGCGCGGGAATCTGGGAAAAAGAAAAAAGGAGCGAGCCGGATAACCAAAAGGATCCGGAGCTGGAAGAACTTCGCGGCATTCTGGAGGGGAAAACCACGGTCATCGCTGGTCCTTCGGGAGTCGGAAAATCGACGCTTACCAATGTGCTTCAGGACACGGTCATCATGGAGACCGGAGAAATCAGCAGAAAACTGCACAAAGGGAAAAATACGACCCGCCATGCGGAGCTGGTGCCGCTGGGAAATGGCACGTATTTTTGTGATACGCCGGGGTTTGCCTCCCTGGATCTTCCGGACATGGAGAAGGAAGAGCTTCAGACCTGTTTTCAGGAATTCGAACCTTTTGAGCAGCGATGCAGATTTCAGGGCTGCTCGCATGTGACAGAGCCAGACTGCGGCGTCCGGGAAGCGGTTCAGGGGGGAAAAATCGCTCCGGAGAGGTATGAAAACTACTGCCGGTTTTACCGTGAGCTGCAGGACAGAGAAAAACACAAATATTCCTGATCAAGGGAGGAGAAGGGAAGATGCATACAGAGGGAAGAAAAATTATATTGAATCCGTCCATTCTTTCGGCGGATTTTACGATTCTGGGTGAGCAGCTGAAGTCACTGGAGGAGAGCGGATGCCGATGGATTCATATTGATGTCATGGACGGCACGTTTGTACCTCCGGTTTCCTTCGGAGAGCCGGTCATTACGTCAATCCGGAAAAAGAGCGGGCTTTTTTTCGACGTTCATATGATGACGGAACACCCGGATACTCATATTGGCGCGCTGAAAAATGCAGGGGCGGATCTGGTCTGTGTACACGCGGAGGCGTGCACGCATCTGGATCGGGTGCTGGGAGCCATCCGCGAGGCGGGAATGCATACAGGAGTGGCACTGAATCCGGCCACCCCGCTTTCTGTTCTGGATTATGTACTGGATAAGACAGACATGGTGCTCGTCATGACCGTCAATCCGGGCTTCGGCGGGCAGAGCTATCTTCCGGCCATGACGGGAAAAATACGCGCTCTCCGGAACATGCTGGAGAAGGCCGGATATCCGGACATCAAAATCGAGGTGGACGGAGGCGTCAATTCCGGTACCCTGCGGACGGTTCTGGATGCAGGGGCAGACGTTCTTGT
>CACVSR010000095.1 GCA_902756775.1 uncultured Lachnospiraceae bacterium
GAAGTTTTCTGAGGGGCGGACAAGCGGCGAAGCCGCTCTGACCGCTCACAACGAGGAACGCAAAGCGTTCTGAGTCTGGGGTGCTGAATAGATACGATTTTTTTACCGGGCAGGATGCAGAGATTCTGATATTCTGCCTGTTTCTGTTTTCCTGTCCGGTAGGTGTACAGAGGCACTCTGATTCCAGGCAAAGAGGCGCGTAAGGGCGGCGGGGAAGAGCGGCGGCGTTCCCGCCGGTATCTTGACAGGGGAAGCTTCCTGTGCTATTTTATGGTTGTGTATAAATTCCATATCAGCTTTTCAGGTGAGGCAGTTGTCGCTGCCGAGAGGGAACCGGGTGAGAATCCCGGACGATCCGGTCACTGTAAGCGGGGAGCAATGTGTAAGATGCCATTGTATGCGGCGCATGCGAGAAGGCACACAGGAGCGTTGATCCGCAAGCCAGGAAACCTGCCTGAGGAGTGAGGGCTGAAGCTTCCGAGAAAAGTCTTCCATCCATTTCTGTACGATATGGAATGCCTGAACGAGTAGATCACTCAGCCGGGAACCTGACGGAATTTGTACATGGTTAAACGGCAGGGTGAATACTTCGGAAGTCAGGTTTGATGTCTATACCGCATCGTTTTCCTCCGCATGTAAAGAATGATGGTCTGGTTTTCCGCTTGGCAGAAGGCCGGCTCCGAAGGATGACACCCCATCTGGCATACAGGGACAAAACAGAAACAAGACAGGACCCGCGGGGGTCTTTTTTTTGCACCTTTTTTGGGAATCCTTTTCTTGACGAATATCGGGTACCCTTTTATTATGGTAGAAGTGACCAAGGGGAAACCGATGTCAGTACTTGGAACAGGGAACGCCGTGCAGGCGCAGACAGGATAAAAGCTTCGGGAGGATGATCAGAATTATGAGTAAGGAACTGGCAAAAACCTATGATCCAAAAGGGCTGGAGGACAGGCTCTATCAGAAATGGATGGATCACGGGTATTTCCACGCAAAGGTGAATCCGGATAAAAAACCATTCAGTATTGTTATGCCGCCGCCAAATGTTACAGGGCAGCTGCACATGGGCCACGCGCTGGACAATACCATGCAGGATATTCTGATCCGCTTCAAAAGGATGCAGGGATACGAGGCTCTCTGGCAGCCAGGAACCGATCATGCGGCAATCGCCACAGAGGTCAAGGTTACCAACATGCTGAAAGAGAAGGGGGTCGACAAGCACGAGATCGGAAGAGAAGAATTTCTGAAATACTGCTGGCAGTGGAAGGATGAGTACGGAAGCCGGATCATGAAGCAGCTCCGGAAGCTGGGATCCTCCGCGGACTGGGAACGGGAGCGTTTTACGATGGACGAGGGCTGCTCCAAAGCAGTGGAGGAAGTGTTTGTCCGTCTGTATGAAAAAGGCTGGATCTATAAAGGAAGCCGGATTATCAACTGGTGTCCGAAGTGCCAGACGTCTTTGTCTGATGCGGAAGTGGAGCATGTGGACCAGGACGGTTTCTTCTGGCACATCAACTATCCGATTGTCGGCGAGCCGGGTAACTATGTAGAAATAGCAACGACTCGTCCGGAAACTCTTCTGGGTGATACTGCCGTTGCTGTAAATCCGGAGGATGAAAGATACCGTCATCTGATCGGAAAAATGCTGAAGCTTCCGCTTACAGACAGGGAGATCCCTGTCATTGCCGATGAGTATGTCGATAAGAAGTTCGGGACAGGCTGTGTGAAGATTACTCCCGCGCATGATCCGAATGATTTTGAGGTGGGAAAGCGGCACGGGCTGGAAGAAATCAATATTCTGAACGACGATGCCACCATGAATGACAGGTGCGGAAAATATGCCGGCATGGACCGCTATGAGGCGCGCAGGGTCATGGTGGAGGATCTGGAAAAACAGGGGCTTCTGGTGAAGGTGGTTCCGCATACCCATGCGGTTGGGACGCATGACCGCTGCCACACAACAGTGGAGCCTATGATTAAGCCCCAGTGGTTTGTCCGCATGAAGGAGATGGGACAGGCGGCGCTGGACGCCTACCACAGAGGAGAGCTGTCTTTTGTCCCGGAAAATTACGGGAAAACCTATGAACACTGGCTGGACAACATCAAGGACTGGTGTATTTCCCGCCAGCTCTGGTGGGGGCACCGGATTCCGGCCTATTACTGCCAGGACTGCGGAGAAATCGTTGTTCGAAAGGGCGGAGCGCCGGATACCTGTCCGAAATGCGGAGGACATCACTTGAAACAGGATGAGGATACGCTGGACACCTGGTTTTCTTCCGCACTCTGGCCGTTTTCCACGCTGGGCTGGCCGGATCATACGCCGGAGCTGGAGTATTTTTATCCCACGGATGTACTGGTAACCGGGTACGACATCATTTTCTTCTGGGTGATCCGGATGGTATTTTCCGGCATTGAACAGACCGGAAAGGTTCCCTTCCACCATGTTCTGATACACGGACTGGTGCGGGATTCCCAGGGACGCAAGATGAGTAAGTCACTGGGCAACGGAATAGATCCGCTGGAGGTTATTGATAAATATGGGGCGGACGCCCTTCGCCTGACTCTGATGACCGGAAATGCGCCCGGAAACGATATGCGCTTTTACTGGGAACGGGTGGAGGCAAGCCGGAATTTCGCCAACAAGGTCTGGAATGCATCCCGTTTTATCCTTATGAATATGGAAGGAAGGGAAGTGCCGAAAACCGTTGATCCGGAAAAGCTCACCGCCCCGGACAGATGGATTCTGGATAAGGTGAATCAGCTGGCTGCGGATGTCACCGACAATATGGACCGCTATGAGCTGGGCATTGCCGTTCAGAAGGTCTATGATTTCATCTGGGAGGAATTCTGCGACTGGTATATCGAGATGTCCAAACCGGTTCTCTACAGCGGAACAGAGGAGGAAAAGCTCTGCAAGCTGGCGGTTCTGCGTCTGGTCCTGTCCGATGCGCTGAAGCTTCTGCATCCGTTTATGCCGTTCCTTACCGAGGAAATTTACTGCACACTGAACCCGGACGAGGAGACGGTTATGACAGCCTCCTGGCCGGTGTTCCGCAAAGACCGGAGTTTTCCGGAGGATGCGGCAGGCGTGGAGCTGATTAAGGAAGCGGTAACCGCAATCCGCAATGTCAGGACTTCACTCCAGGTACCGCCGGGAAAGAAAGCCAATGTCTATGTGGTATCGGAGAAGGAAGAGATTCTGGATACTTTCCGGCGCTCCGAGAGCTTTTTCTCTTCTCTGGCAAAGGCGGAACACGCCATGCTGCAGAGGGATAAAGCCGGAATCGGTGACGATGCCATCTCCGCGGTTATTCCGGGAGCCACGATCTATATTCCGTTTGCGGAGCTGGTGGACGTGGAGAAGGAGCGCGCCCGGCTGAAAAAGGAAGAGGAACGCCTGCAGAAGGAGATCGCACGTTCTAACGAAATGCTGGGTAACGAGAAATTTATGAGCCGGGCTCCCAAAGCCAAGGTGGAGGAAGAACAGGCCAAGCTCGAAAAATACAGAAGTATGATGGCACAGGTGCAGGAGCGCCTGACCCAGCTTGGAGCTTAAGCATCCGGTTTCCCGGAAGGAACGAGGGAAAAGATGCGGGGGAGAGGGAAATGACATACGAGGAAGCGGTCAATTATATTGAAGGAATCGGTAAGTTTGCGTCGGATACTTCTCTGGCGCATACAGACCGTCTGCTGGATAAGCTCGGTCATCCGGAAAATGGAAAAAAAATTATTCATGTAGCCGGGACAAACGGAAAAGGAAGCGTGTGCGCCTATCTCCGCACCATGCTGATGGAAGGCGGATACCGGGTCGGCTTTTTTACCTCCCCCCATCTGGTTCGGATTAACGAGCGGTTTCAGATCGGGACGGAGGAGGTGGACGACGATACCTTTCTCTGGGCCTTTGAAAAAGTAAAAGAAGCGATTGATGAATTTCTGCGGGAGGGCGGCACCCATCCGACTTATTTTGAGACATTGTTTTTGATGGCAGCCCTGATTTTTCAGAAGGCGGAGACGGATTACATCATCCTGGAGGTAGGCCTTGGCGGACGACTGGACGCGACCAATGTCATCCGTCATCCGCTGGCATGCATTATCACATCCATCAGTCTGGATCACACCGAATATCTCGGCGATACGACAGAGAAAATTGCCGGGGAGAAAGCCGGGATTATCAAAAAAGGAGTTCCGGTGATTTTTGACGGCAGTGACAGAAGTGCCGCGGCGGTGATACGCAGACGGGCGGAGGAGATGGGCTGCCCCTGGTATGAGCTGACGAGGGACTGCTGTCGGCCTGTCAGCACGACAACAGAGGGAATTGCCTTCGATTTTACCTGGAAGGATGAGAAAAACGGCGGAAGTGCAGAAACTTACCGCCTGCAGATACCGCAGATCGCGGAATACCAGATGGCGAATGCTTCTCTGGCTTTTCTGACCATGCTGATCCTGAGGAAGGATCACGGAATATCTGAGGAAAGACTCGCCAAGGGAATTTCCAAAATGGTGTGGCCGTGCCGGATGGAGACAGTATTACCCGGTGTTGTGGTGGACGGCGCCCATAATCCGGACGGAATTGCCCAGTTTATCAAGACGGCGTCCCAGTTTCACAGAAATTATACAATCACCGTTCTTTTTGCCGCCGTATCGGACAAGGATCATGCGGATATGATTCGTGAGATTGTAGAAGGGATTCATCCGGAACGGGTCATCACTACCCGGATTGAGGGAAGCCGCTGTATCTCGGAGAAGGCACTGGCAGAAGAGTTTGTCCGTGCAGGGCAGAAGGAAGTGTATTCCGAGCCGGATGTCGGCAGAGCCTTTGATCTTGCGTGCTCCGAAAGGGGAGACGGCATGCTTTTCTGCGTAGGCTCGCTGTATCTGGCCGGACAGATTAAAAGCCATCTGGAAAAAAAGTAACGCGGGGACAGACGCATTCTCTGCGGTTCGCCTGCCAGGCAGAGAAGACCGCAGAGTAAGGGAAGTAAAACAGGGGCATCCGGCCCGGTCGGGAGGAGGATCACATGTTGAATTTTGAAGAGGAACTGAAGAAGTTTACTCCCTGTCTGGATGTGGAAAATGTAGAGGAATCCATCCGGAATGAGGATATGTCAGATCTTCTGGATCTGTTCCGGCAGAACAGAATGGAGCATGCAGGAGAGGATAGGACGGAGGAAGCGGGCAGAGCCTCGGAAAGCAAGGAGTAAGCCGCATGGAATACGCAGAAAACAGAATCCGGCAGCTTTCCCGCCGGTATTATAACCAGGGACTGGACCGCGCGAAGGTCAGGGATTTGTCCGGAGCGGCTGAAAAGCTCAGAATCTGCCTCCACCTGGATAAAACGTTTACGGACGCCAGAAATCTGCTCGGACTGATCTATATGGAGACAGGGGAGACGGTTGCTGCCCTGCAGGAGTGGATTATCAGCTCTAACCTGAAAACGGTCGGAAATCCTGCCTCAGAGTATATCCGGAGAGTCAGGGAAAATCAGAGGGAGCTTCAGAACAGAAACCGGAGCATCCGCGGGTATAATGAGGCGCTGCGTTCGTGCCGGGAGGGTCATGATGACATTGCGCTGATCAGACTGCGCAGGGCTGTCGCCCTGAACCCGAAATTTGTCAGGGCGTATCAGCTGATGGCTTTGATTGAAATGAATAACGGAAAGCTTTCCGTTGCCAGGCGTGCGCTGAAAAAGGCGGAGGCCGTCGATGTATGCAATCCCGTGACCCGTCTCTATCTCCAGGAGGTGGAAGCGCAGACGGGAGCGGAGGACAGAAAAAAACGCCGGGAGGAAGAGCAGGAGGAGAGCGAGGCAGATCGGGTAAAAAGAAGGAATGTTTTTTTCCGGGCAACCCCTCCTTATGTCAGCCTGATGAATCTGCTGATCGGCATTGCAGTCGGAGTTCTGGCTGTTTTCTTTCTGGCAGTTCCCGCCGCGGTTTCCAGAGCTTCGGCGGATGCAAACCGCAGGCTGACGGATTACAGCAATACCATTGCCGAGCAGACGAATACGATATCCAGCCTTCAGAGCCAGATACAGGAGTCCCAGTCATCCGCGGATAAGGCCGCGCAGGACCAGTCCAGCGCCGAGACGACAACGGGAGCCTATGAAGCGTTGCTGAAGGCCTATCAGTCCTATGAATCCGAAAACTACACGGATGTGATCGACCAGCTGCAGAATGTAGACAGCTCCCTGCTTTCCACGGACGCGAAAAACCTGTACACCACCATTTATGACGCGTCCAGAAGCAATGCCTATGACTCCTATGTGCAGGACGGGGAAAATTCTTATTACCAGGGAGATTA
>CACVSR010000096.1 GCA_902756775.1 uncultured Lachnospiraceae bacterium
AGGCATGGCAGGATCTGGCAAAGACCTATACCGATCAGACCGGCGTAGAGGTCAACGTCCTGACCGCTGCAGACGGACAGTATGCGACCACGCTGCAGTCCGAGATGGCAAAGAGCGAGGCACCGACCATCTTCAACATCGGTTCTTCTACAGATGCCCAGACCTGGAATGACTACACCTACGATCTGAAGGATTCTGATCTTTACAAACATGTATCTGATCATTCCCTGGATGTAAATTACGACGGAAAGGTTGCCGGAATCGCGAATTGCTACGAGGCATACGGCATCATCGTAAACAAGACAATTCTGGATGACTACTGCAGCATGGACAATGCAGTCATTTCCTCTATCGATGATATCGACAGCTTTGACAAGCTGAAGGCAGTGGCAGATGACATTCAGGCACGCAAGGACGACATCAACGACCAGTTCGGCTATGATCTGACAGGCGCGTTCACATCCGCCGGACTGGATGATTCCTCCTCCTGGAGATTCTCCGGACATCTGGCAAACATGCCGCTGTACTACGAGTTCAAGGATGACGGCCTGGAGGATCCGACAGCCGGAGAAGCGGAGATCAAGGGAACCTACCTGGATAACTTCAAGAAAGTTTGGGATATGTATGTATCGGATTCCGGCGCGGATCCCAAGACTCTGGCAGGCGGTACCTACAACGCAGAGCAGGAATTCGGCATGGACGAGGCTGTGTTCTATCAGAACGGTGACTGGGAGTATGCCGCGCTGAAGGATGCCAACGGGGACAACGGTTACCTGACAGCAGATCAGGATCTTCAGATGATCCCGATTTACTTTGGCGTAGACGATGCAAACGAAGGCCTCTGCGTAGGTACAGAGAACCACTGGGCGGTAAACAGCAAGGCTTCTCAGGATGATATCAATGCTTCCCTTGAATTCCTGAACTGGGTAGTTACCTCCGACGAAGGCCGCGATGCTCTGACTAACACTATGGGTCTTTCCTGCCCGTTTGATACCTTCACAGGAGATTACGCTCCGACAAACGAGTTCGGCAAACAGGCCTCCGATCTTACCGCTGCAGGCAAGACATCTGTTGCATGGGCGTTCAACGCGACACCGAACGTAGATGACTGGAGAGCAGATGTAGTTTCCGCTCTTACCGCTTACACCGATGGCTCCGGCGACTGGGATGCAGTTGTTTCCGCATTCGTAGACGGATGGGCAAATCAGTGGAAGCTGCAGGATGAAGCCGCAAACTCATAACTGCTGAAAGCCAGGAAATAAGCAAGTAAAGAAATATATGTACTTTATGCCAGAACAGGGCGGTCGCAGCTGCTATGCGGCTGCCCTGTTCCTGACAGAAGGGGGTTCGGAATAATATGAATAAAGCAACCAAAAAATACTGGCCGGTATTTGTTCTCCCGACCATGGCGGCGTTCTGCATCGGCTTCATTGTTCCCTTTGTCTATGGTATTTTCCTTTCCTTCTGCAAGTTCACAACGGTTGTGGACTGGAAGTGGGTAGGGCTGCAGAACTACACAAAGATCTTTTTTGTGAACGGAAAACTGGACACAACCTTTCTGCACTCACTGTGGTACACCAGTTTGTTTACACTGGTAACGGTCATTGTTATTAACGTCGTGGCATTTGCGATTGCCATGGCTCTGACAAAAGGAATTAAAGGAACCAATCTGTTCCGTACTTCTTTCTTCCTGCCCAATCTGATCGGAGGAATCGTTCTTTCCTACATCTGGCTGATGATTTTCAATGCTATCCTTGCAAGGCATTCCATGACGGTTGTCTCCACACAGTGGACGGCCTTCTGGGGTCTGGTCGTCGTGGTCTGCTGGCAGCAGATCGGATATATGATGATTATCTATGTGGCCGGAATCCAGAACATTTCCCCGGATCTGATCGAGGCTGCGAAAATTGACGGCGCCAACGGAAGAGAACTCCTGCGGTATGTCATCCTTCCGATGCTCCGCCCGACCATCACAATTTGTTCTTTCCTCACACTGACGAACGGATTCAAGCTGTTCGACCAGAACCTGGCGCTGACCGGAGGCAATCCCGGAAAGCTCTCCCAGCTGCTTGCCCTGAATATCTACGATACCATGTACGGAACGACCGGATGGCAGGGCGTAGGACAGGCAAAGGCGGTCATCTTCTTTATCCTGGTTGCCGTGATCGCACTGGTTCAGAATAAGCTCACAACAAGAAAGGAGGTAGAGGCATAATGGCTGCTGGTACAGGAAAAAAAGAAATGGTTTCCGCCGCAAGGCAGACAAAGCACGGGACAGCTATGACGGTGTTTTTCGCCATCCTCGCGTTCCTGTGGATTTCTCCGATTCTGATTGTTGTGCTGAACTCCTTTAAGAGAAAGGCTTATATTTTCAAAAATCCCTTCGGAATCAGCAATGTAAGTCTGTCCAGGGGCTTTGACCGCTGGGCAGAGGGAATTAAAAAGACCTTTGTCGGAATGACAAACTACGCAAACGCGATCAAAAAGACAGACTTCTTCCGCTGTTTCGGCTACTCGCTGTTTATCACCGTGGTTTCCGTTGCGCTGATTGTTATCTGCTGCTCCATGTGCGCATGGTACATTGTCCGTGTCAAGAACGTGGCGACGAAAACAATTTATCTGCTCTGCCTGTTCTCCATGATCGTACCTTTCCAGATGGTTATGTTCACACTTTCCAAGTTCGCCAACATTCTTCATTTGTCGAACCCGGCAGGGATCTGCATTGTGTACCTGGGATTCGGCGCAGGACTTGCGGTGTTTATGTTTACCGGCTTTGTCAAACAGATTCCGCTGGAAATTGAAGAGGCGGCCATGATCGACGGATGCTCTCCGGTACAGACCTACTTCAAGGTGGTTCTTCCGATTATGAAGCCGACGATCATCACCGTTGCCATTCTGGACGCTATGTGGATCTGGAACGACTACCTCCTGCCCAGCCTGGTTTTGAACGTAAACAAATACAAGACGATTCAGATCGCCGTACAGTTCCTGAAACAGTCCCACGGGCAGATCGACTGGGGCGCCATGATGGCGGTTCTGGTACTTGCCATCTTTCCGATTGTTATCTTCTACATTTTTGTACAGAGATACATCATCGAGGGAGTTGTGGCCGGAGCTGTCAAGGGCTGAGAGGCTTTTACCCGGAACATCCCGGACACATCATATACCCGGGACAAACCTGGCCGAAACGGCAGCCTGCAGACGGGAACAGCGCCGTCTGCAGGACGGCAGGGTAATACAATGATGCCGGGGTCAAAAGGTCATAAGTCGAGCATGCTTGTATGAGTCGGGGTATGACCTTGGAACCCGCCCGCACATGAGCAATTAGCAGCATCATCTGGGGCCATCATACATACGAGGGAGAGAAAGAAAAAGATGCGAGCAAGCGGAATACTAATGCCTGTTTTCAGCCTTCCGGGGAAATACGGGATCGGGTGCTTTTCAGAAGAAGCCTACCGGTTTGTGGATTTTCTGGTAAAGGCCGGACAGAAGTACTGGCAGATTCTTCCACTGGGGCCTACCGGCTACGGTGATTCGCCGTACCAGTCGTTCTCGGTTTTCGCCGGAAATCCGTATTTTATCGATCCGGACGCGCTCCGGAAAAAAGGACTGCTGGGGGAGGAAGAACTGCAGGAACTGGATACAGCGGGAAAGGATGGCCGGATTGATTACGGATGGGTTTATGAGCATCGTCTGGCGGTTCTGAAAAAAGCCTTTGTGAGGTGGAAAAATACAGAAGATCCGGATTTTCCCGGCTTTTTGCAGAGAACCTCCTGCTGGCTGGAGGATTATGCCCTGTTTATGGCGGAAAAGGATGCGCACGGCGGAAAGGCTTTCTGCGAATGGGAAGATGACATCCGGTTCCGGAAGCCGGAGGCGCTGGAGAGGGAAAAGATCATACGGAAAGAAGAGATCCTCTTTTATGAGTTCCTTCAGTATGAGTTTATGAGGGAATGGGAAGCTCTGAAGAGCTATGCCAACGCTCATGGCATCCAGATTATCGGGGACATCCCTATCTATGTCGCGCCGGACAGCGCGGATTTCTGGGCAAATCCCTCGCTGTTCCAGACAGATGAAAAAAATCTTCCCTCTGCGGTGGCGGGAGTGCCTCCGGATGGGTTTTCCGCGGACGGACAGCTGTGGGGCAACCCTCTTTATGACTGGGAAGAACACCGCAGAACCGGCTACAGCTGGTGGGTGATGCGGATGCGTCGGTGCGTAGAGTTTTACGATGTTGTCCGTATCGACCATTTCCGTGGATTTGACGAATACTATTCGGTAAAGGCCGGAGAAGAGACGGCTGCCGGGGGTGTCTGGAAAAAGGGCCCCGGTCTGGAGCTGTTTCAGACGCTGCGGAAGGAAATCGGTCCTGTCAGCATTATCGCGGAGGATCTGGGGTATATTACAGATTCCGTGCGAAAGCTGGTAAAGGACACCGGCTATCCGAATATGCGTGTTTTTGAGTTCGGTTTTGATTCCAGAGATTCCAGCGGAAGATGGGCCTATCTGCCGTTCAACTATATCAACAACTGCGTGGTATATACAGGAACGCACGACAATGAGACCCTGGCCGGATGGATGGACAACATCATGCCTACCGAGATGCAGGAACTGATGGACTATGTCGGTTACTTTGGAGAAAGCAAGGAGGAGCTGGTCGATCAGATCATTCGTGTCGTGGAGGGCTCCGTGGCGGATCTCTGCATGATTCCGTTGCAGGACTGGCTGCATCTGGACAATACGGCCAGGATCAATCATCCCAGCACGACCGGGAAAAACTGGACATGGAGGGTGAGCGGCGATAAGATAACGGGTGAACTTGCGGAGAAAATCCGGGGAATGACAAATATTTATGGAAGAAAACCCTGAGAGGAGATGCAGGCGGCAATGGCGGGACTGACCATTAAAGATATAGCAAGAATCTGTGGTGTCAGCATCAGCACAGTGTCACGGGCCATTAACAATGACCCCGGGATCAATGCCCGGACAAGGGAGCAGGTGCTGCGGGTGGTGAAGGAATTTAACTATATTCCCAATAACAGTGCGCGGAATCTCAAGATGGCGGAGTCCAATACCATTGTTCTGCTTGTCAAGGGCATCAATAACCCTTTCTTTCAGAGTATGTTTCCTTATTTCCAGGAAGGTCTGGAAAAAGAAGGCTATCAGTATCTGCTGCATACCATTGACGAGGATGCGGATGAGGCCTATGCCGCGGAGGAAATTACAAAGGAGAAAAGGCTGAAGGGAATCATCTTCCTCGGAGGAATTCTGGACTATCCGGAGGTTGTACTGGAGAATATTCAGGTTCCGGTCGTCCTTTGTTCGGTAGCTGTGGTCAGCCCGGATCTTGGCAAGGCGGAGCCGAGGATCTCCATGGTTTCCATTGACGATGAAGCAGAGGCCTACAAGGCGGTCAGTTGTTTCTGCAGAAAAGGCCATCGCCGTATTGCGATTATCGCGGGGCGGAAAAGGGATTACACGGTAGGAAGCCGGCGCCTCGCGGGATATAAGCGGGCGCTGCAGGATCACGGAATTTCCTTCGATCCGGGTCTGGTGGGTTACCAGAAGGAAGAACTGCCGGAGTATTCCGAGGCAAACGGCTATGCGACGGCGATGGAGCTTCTGAAGTCAGGCAGAAACTTCACAGCTTTTTTTGTTATTTCTGACCGGATGGCCATGGGAGTCTACAAAGCCATTTATGATACCGGAAAGAAAATACCGGAAGACTATTCGGTCATCGGCTTTGACGGAATCGAGGCGGCCCGTTATATGTATCCCTCGCTTACCACCATGATTCAGCCGGCCAGAAAGATGGCGCAGTCTTCCATTAAGCTTCTGATGGATCAGATAAACGGAGATACGAAAAAGAAACATGTTATGTACGAGGCGGAGCTCCACGAGAGAGACTCCGTCCGCACCATTGAGGATAAAGAATGAGAGCAGGCGGAATATTGCTTCCGGTGTCAGCACTTCCATCGAAGCACGGGATCGGAGGCTTTTCTGATGAAGCATATCAATTCGTTGATTTTCTGAAGGAAGCGGGTCAGACCTTCTGGCAGGTTCTTCCTCTGGGACCGACCGGTTTCGGGGATTCCCCCTACCAGGCATTTTCTACCTTTGCGGGAAATCCGTATTATATCTCCCTGGAACAGCTGCAGAAAGAAAATCTTCTGACGGAAGAGGAATGCAGGGCGGCGGACTGCGGGGAACAGGCGGATTCCGTAGATTACGGAAAACTTTACCGGACCCGCTTTGCGGTGCTGCGGAAAGCCTGGA
>CACVSR010000097.1 GCA_902756775.1 uncultured Lachnospiraceae bacterium
GTCAGAAAAAGCCTTCCGGAAGAATGTTTTTTCTGCGTAAAGCGGCAGCCACTCTAAAATAGCCTGAGGATACAGAGAGAAACTTCTCTCTGCCTTTTTCTTATGTTTCGTATCTATTTTCAGCACCCCAGACTCAGAACGTTTTGCGTTCCTCGTTGTGGGCGGGCAGAGCGGCTTCGCCGCTTGTCCGCCCACAGAAACTTCTGAAACCGTCCGGCAAGCAAGCTCTCCGTCCGGATTTCATCCGTTTTCTGGGGGTGCTGAATAATTACAGTTTCCTTTAATAGACAACGATGGTTGTGCCGGCCGGGACATTGTCCCAGATCCATTTTGCATTGGAAAGCTCCATACGGATGCATCCGTGGGAAATGCTCATTCCCAGCCTTCCGTCCATGATTCTGCTCGGAGAACCTGTCTGGAAATACAGCACAGAGTGCAGATAAATGCTGCCTGTTACCTGGCTTGCGTACCAGCAGCGGCATGTTCCGGAATCAAAATAGAGAAGCTTCGTTCCCAGGTTGAAGACCCCGGACGGCGTAGACGTTCCCGGCGCGCCGACATCAACTTTCCAGCTTCTGTCCTGGCTCCAGTTTCCCCGTGATCCCCTATACAGGGAAAGGTAATGGGTGTTCTTGTCAATCAGAATCAGATATCCGGTTCTGCTGGAATATGCCTGTGCCTTTGCATCCATGGAAGCCAGCGGGTTTTTACGGCTCATAAATGCAGCCGCGGTGCTTCCGTCCGGCGTCTGCCCCTTGCAGCAGACAACAACCTGGATAGCCTCCATCCGGTAGGAATATCCTTCCGAACCGGCGGACTCCCCGTTTTTCGCCCAGCCCATCCAGCCGATGTTCTGAACATGTGTACGGTAGTATACGTCAAAGAATCTGGACATCTCGCCGGTCAGTTTTATCTGGATAGCCTCCAGCCGAAGAGACTGTCCGGTTGTCCCGCTTACCTCTCCGGTATTGTGCCAGCTGTTCTCCCATCCGATATTCTGAATATGGGTCCGGTACTGGAATCCCATCAGAGAAGGACTGTTGGTGCTGATGCTGATAGCCTCCAGACGAAGCGATCTTCCTGATGTGCCTGCCACAGCCTTGCTGCCGACCGGGTTCTGCCAGCCGATGTTCTGCACATGGGTCTGATAGCTGATATCATTCGCAGGGAAGAAGGATGCCGATGTGGCCTGCCCGTCCGCAGACGGCGCTGCAGATCCGGCCTTCACAATGGCGATCTGTATTGCCTCCAGACGAAGGGACGCGCCGCTTGTCCCGGCTGTAGCCGCGTTTCCGCCGGAAGCCTTTGCCCAGCCCATCCAGCCGATGTTCTGCGCGTGTACACGGAAATAAAGGTCGTAGTCGGACGCCGCCGATCCTGTCAGCTGCATCTGGACAGCCTCCAGGCGAAGGGACCGTCCGGTCGTCCCTGAAATCTCTCCGCTTCTGTGCCAGCCGGATTCCCAGCCGATATTCTGGATATGGGTCCGGTACTGGATGCCCAGATCCGCCCCATCATTATTCAGGTTAATCTTAATAGCTTCCAGACGAAGGGACTGTCCGGTCGTTCCTGCGGTTGCGCCGTTGGACTGCGCGCCCTGCCAGCCGATATTCTGCACATGCGTCTCATAGGAAACGGTAGGATGATACTCCTTCGGAGCTTCTGTCACTTCCGGAGCTTCTGTCGCTGCCGGAGCTTCTGCCGGAGCGAACAGTGCATTGGGAGAAGGACTTGTGCTCGCCTGATCTGTGCTCTGCGGAGCTGCTTCCTGCTGTTCGCCCTGACTGGCCTCTCCCTGACCATCTGAACTCGCCGATCCATTTGATGTATCGGATCCGGTATTCTGCAGTACTTGGGATTCTGACGTAACCGACTGCGGTGACTGCGGTTCATCCGCAAAAACCGGAAGCGCCGAAACCACCATGGACACGGCAAGAATGCCTGTCACCAAAAACTGTTTCCACCTTTTCATATTTCCTTACCTCCACGGGTCAAAATTCTTTACTATCATATCATACTTTTTTCACATTTTGGGGAGAAAAAAAAATATTTAGCATTTTTTGTTCTTCCTGCCAATGAGTACCAGGTTTCGAGAGGAACAATGGAGAATCAGGCATGATAAACAAATAGAATGTTACTGGCAAATGTCTCTTGACAAAAAGTATAACAAGATATAACATTGATCCAAAAGTACAACAAGATATAACACGAAGGTAAAGATATAACACGATATCGAGACGTATTTTGCAGTGTAGTAAGGAGGAAAGCAATGAATAATCCCTTTACACTCAGTTTTGGATTGGAGCCTGCCAGCTATATTGCCCGTGAGCAGCAGACCAATCAGGTAATCCACAGTTTTACTGGGGATCCGTCGCCTTCCCATCTGTATATGATCTCCGGAATACGGGGAGCCGGAAAAACCGTATTTCTTTCCGAATTGGAAGATTACTTCCGAACCGAAGAATGGATTGTATATGATTTAAGTATCGAGACGGATTTACTGCGTTCTTTCGCCGCAAAATTATACAACGATGAGAGATTATACAAGCTTTTTATCGGAGCAAAAATTAATCTTTCCTTCCTTGGACTTGGCGTTGAAATACAAGGGGCATCACCAATTTCCGACTTGGGAACTGCAATAGAAAGAATGCTTGCCATTGTAAAAAAGCAGGGCAAGAAGGTGTTGATTTCCATTGACGAAGCGATAAATTCTGTATATATGCGGCAGTTTGCCAGTGAATTTCAAATTATTCTTCGTAACCATTACCCGGTTTACCTTCTTATGACCGGATTATATGAAAACCTGTATAATCTTCAAAATGAAAAAACATTAACATTCTTATATCGTGCTCCCAAAATCAATCTGGATCCGTTAAATGCTGCAGCGGTCACTTTGAGTTATCAGAAGATTTTTCATAACTCTATCGAAGATGCCCGTAAAATGGCAGCATTAACAAAAGGTTATTCCTATGCCTATCAAGTAGTTGGATACTTATGCTGGAACATGAATATACACACTGTTACAGATGAATTAATTTCTCAATTCGACAGATATATGGATGAATATGTTTACGCTAAAATCTGGAGCGAGCTATCCCCTGTAAAACGAGACGTTCTTAACGCTATGGCAGGCACTTCCTCTGGTTCAGTGAAAGAAATACGTCAATCGATTGGCATGAGTACACAGGAATTCTCCGTGTATCGAAGCCGATTAGTGCAGCAAGGGATCATACAGGCAAACGGATACGGAAGGCTTACCTTTACCCTTCCACGATTTAAATTTTTTATACAAAATCAGGTTTATTAAAAATAAAAACATTTAGCATTTTCTTTGACCCTTCCGGCGGATGCAGAAAACCTCCGCGGCAAAAAGCAGTAACCCCAGCAGAGAAAGCGCCGCTCCCTGCTTCATCAGCGGCGTCTCGTAATGGAAGGTCACGTTGCTTTTTCCTGCCGGTATGGCCACGGCCTGAAAACCGATGTCCGCGTTCTGTATTTCCGCCTTTTTCCCGTTTACCTCCGCAGACCAGCCACTGTCATAAGGAATGGAGACAAAGAGCATTCCCTCCTTATCGGAATCTACCTCCGCGGTAAGACTTCCGTCTGATCCGTTTTTCCGAACCTCCACCGCATGGTCTTTGTAATACGCTGCCGATTCGGAGCGATAGGAAACAGAATCCTCTCTGCGGGCCTTTGTCCCTTCCTGCGGATTTTTCTCCTGTATCGTAACCGCATTCTGATTTTCGTCATCCGCACGATAGTCCTCGTACGTGTTCTCATCCGCGTCTATCACCAGTGTGTCCTGCAGCACCTCCTTCCGCTGTTCGGCCGGAAGATCCAGAAAACGGTCTTCGTCCATCGTTTTTTCAAATACAATCCCGAACCCGTCCGCCTCCGGATTCTCGAACAGTGTCACACCGGTGTCTTTGTTTTCTCCCAGATCCAGAAATGTCCCGGTGTTCTTCAGGCTTCGCTGCTCGCCGAGGGTATCTTCATAGATATACCGGAGATCCAGCAGCGATGCCATCTGTATATTATCCGCATCCTGCATATACTGCACGTATTCCGCGCCTGCCGTAGAGTGATCCCAGATCACTTCCGGCCACACCTGTTCGATAAACTCGCAGACATATTTATTATAGGTCGTGTTGTAGTATGAGATTCCGGAATAATTCTGCAGTACCGCGTCGTTCCATACAGAAAAGTCCGAAAAGCGCTTCTCCACGCGGAAAATATCCTGTTCTGCCTTTGCCGCCTCTGTCAGAACCGAATCTTTTTCGGGAAGAAAGGCCCGGTTTGTGAAAAAGGCCTCCGGATCCCATGTAAGGCGGCTGTTATTGGTGATACTGCCGTCCCAGACTGCGGAAATCAGCATCAGGATTCCCAAACATGCAGACAAAACCGGCAGCCCGAACCGCACCCCCTTCCGGCCCGTCTCCGGCCTGCGGATTTTGATGGACGGGATGGTTGCCACCAGCATTCCTGCCGCAACCAGACAGCAGAGTGCGGGAAGATATCCCTGTAAATGATCTGCGCTCAGATCAGCCCGGTTCAGGAAAAAAACAGCAAAAGAGCCGATAACAGCCACCCAGGCTGCGGCAATCGGGATTTTATGGAAATGCCCCAGACGGCTTAGTACAGAGGCCAGCACATAGGCGGCTGCGGGAAGCAGCACAAACGTATAGCGTGTCGCCGTATTCACCATCATGTTAAACAGCAGAGCTCCGGCGGGAGAGAGAATCACAAAGGCCAGCATGGCAGCGGTGATGATATAGACAGCTCTCCGGCGCTTGTTGTACCCGATTCCCTCTGCGTAAAAAAGAACAAGAAAGGGCAGAAAAAAGGCGGAGAAGCAAAGCTGCGGGGCTTCATAATAGTTCAGCACGCCGGAATAATAATCGGCTATGCCCTGCAGATTATCTGAATAAAAGCGGTACAGTGCAGAGATATACTGCCTTGCGGAAGCCGGCCGGAACAGCGTTTCCAGAAAAGGCATATGTTCCCCCAGTCTGGCGGAAACCACAGACTGCTGATAATACACAGGGAGGAAAATGACCGCGGACAGGAAAAAGCCGGCCAGAGCCGCTCCCAGATACTGCAGGAGAATTCTTCCGGCCTGCTCTCCGGTGTCCTTTTTCCACATGGCCACACGCACCAAAAGGTAAACAACTGCCGCAACAGCCGCCATGTACGCGATATACACGCTGAAAATCAGGACTCCCGCGACAGCCAGGGTAAACCAGGGCAGATTTTCGCGGTTCCGCAGAGACCGCTCCTCCAACCAGATAATCAGCAGAAGGAACACGCAGGCTGTGCCCATCAGGTAATGCTGTCCCCACAGCATCAGGTAGCCGGAAAAGGCGCAGGTGCAGGATGCCAGAATCTTTGCCTGCCGGGTAAAGCGGAACTCATTCAGAAACAGCCAGGCCAGCCACCCGCAGAGCATACATTTCAGAATCTGCACCATTCCGATGGCATACAGAACAACTCTTGCCTTCAGAAAATATCCCAGGAGATAGTAAATCAGGTTAAACGGATCGCAGATCTGGGACTGGCTGTTCAGAACGTCTATGCCTAAGCCGTAATTAAACTCCCAGAAGGACAAATCCCCTGTCTTCAGTTTATTGATCATCATGAAGATAACCGGCACATACTGGTTCGTGGTATCTACCCCGATATCCCGGAACACAAAGATACGGTACCCATAGATATATTCATGAAAAATAAGAAACGCACAGGCAAGCATCAGAAATGTCAGGATCCTGACCGGGTGTTCCTGTACCCACTGCCTGAGTCCTGTCCGACTCCACCTTCCCCCATGAAGGAAAAGGAGAAACAGCAGAATGAGCATCTGCGTCAGCACAGCCATCCAGCTGAAGGTGTTAAAATGCATCCCCTGGCTGCGGAAATGCACCAGCAGAAAATGTCCGCAGCACACGGCCCAGACCAGGAGCAGAAAAAATTCAAAGATCAGATGCTCCCGGAAATTTCTTGCCTTACTGTTGCCCTGCTTTACATCAGATTGATCCATTCCTTTTTTCTCCTTTATCTGAGCGGTCGGCTCACTTCTCCTCCGCCATCATCCCGGTTTCCTGGCAGGATACAACTTTCAGATTAATTTTTTATCTCCGCTTTCTTCCTGTCTGCCAGCACTTCTCTTCCCGCGCGGATCAGACAGCCGATGCCCATGATCTCCAGCAGCGCAATCAGCGTATACGCCACATTGCCGTAAAA
>CACVSR010000098.1 GCA_902756775.1 uncultured Lachnospiraceae bacterium
CGAGCGGGAGATCAGCGCGGAATTCACCTCGAAATACGGATTCTCTGTGGTAGCGCCGATCAGAATGACTGTTCCGTCCTCCACAAACGGAAGCAGATAATCCTGCTGGCTCTTGTTAAAGCGGTGAATCTCGTCGATAAACAGGATTGTCTTTTTCCCGTACATTCCCATCCGGTCACGGGCGTCATTTACCGCTGCCTCCATTTCCTTTTTTCCGGAGGTCGTCGCGTTCAGCTGCGTAAATTCCGCGCTTGTGGTATTGGCAATGACCCTGGCCAGCGTAGTTTTTCCCGTTCCCGGAGGCCCGTAAAAGATGATCGAACGGATCTTGTCCGCCTTTATCGCGCGGTAGAGCATTTTATCCTTCCCGATAATATGCTCCTGCCCCACCACTTCATCCAGCGTCCGAGGGCGCATCCTGGCAGCCAGAGGGGCTTCCTTTTCTTTTTTTCTGGAGCTGGCATACTCAAATAAATCCATACTACTGTCCGATCTCTACAATATAGGTATTTCCCTGCCGGAACACAACGGAGCCGAGGCTCTCCAGCAGGCTGTCGTTTATATTGGAATAATGCGCTCTCTCGCAGCTTCCCACAAATATATACCGGATTCCGTACTTTCTGACCAGTGCTTTTACCTCCTGCTCATCCTGCGAGGTGTAGATCGTATCAATCTCCTGCCTCTTGGCGGTCAGATCCTCCGGATTGTTTCTCCAGAGCCATTCATGCACATACCAGCCTTCCACCGTAGGCAGTCCCGTCATGGCGGAAACGCGGCAGTCATCGCTGTAGCTGTCCCCGTACACCTCCAGAATTACTGGCTGTCCGTCCGCGTTCAGGCTCAGCCAGCGGATCGCGGCGGCATCCTCCGGATAGGCATTTTCCAGAAACATGGTGCAGTCTATTCCCTGGAACCGGCCGGTCTGAAACACGTTCCCGAACCAGCAGGAAACCGAATACGGAAAATAGCCGCAGGTCAGAAGGAACAATCCCAGGAGCGCAATCACGATCCCGCGAACCCATTTTCTGACGTTCTCTGAAATCAGGCGTACAAAAACATAGCCCATCATCATGCCGAAAAGGATAAACGCCTGATAGGTAAGCTTGAACATGGTGTTGGATCGTGCGTATCCGTTTTCGTATATATCCCTCACATACACAAGCTCCGGAATCAGGATCAGCCCGAATCCGCAGAAACCCAGAATCCAGATAAAGACATCGGAAAGCTCCATTTTTCTGCAGAAAGCGGTAAAGCGATTTCCGTCCCTTCTTTTTCTGTACCGTTTCCCGAAGCTCCCGATCAGGTAAACCGTAAAAACAATCAGGACAGCCACCGGAAGCCCCCACAGAACAGCCATCTGATAGAACGCTGTGTGGCTGGTGCATACCGCCACGCCCGATACCATGGTCTCAAAGGTCAGTGTAAACGGAAGAGCCGCTGCCGTCGCAAAGCCGAAAACCTCCAGCGCATGCAGGATGATGCAGCCCGCCGCCTGAAGCGGTGATTCCCCATACCGGTAGAACGCCACAAAAATAATACAGAAAAAGGTTACCGTGAAATAGATGACAAAATCCCAGTAATTCGTCCACTTGAACAGACCGACAAAAAAAGCGGCAAGCAGGAGCCTGGGCTCCCAGATATTTTTCCATACAAACCGGAGAAGCCTGCGCAGCAAAGGTTCTTTCACATACTTTTTCGGGCGCTTGCGCTGCTCCTTTTCCTCCTGCGCCTCCCGCCGCAGTCTCTCCTGCCTCTGCTCTCTGACCCGCGCCGCCCAGGAATACAGAATGGCCACCAGCGTAACCACAAACATAATGTTTATCATGTGCGCGTGCAAATCCCCAAGAACAAAGGAATAACAGGGAAACTCATGGATACACTGGTCATTCGTCTGGGGATTGTGGCCGATGTATCTGGTGGAAGCCGGAAACCAGTAATCCGCGTATCCGGGCAGGCGGAACACCTTCCCGAACAGGCCGTACAGAACATAATGCATATTTCCCGCCAGCGAAACCGCCGTACCGGCAAGAATTCCTCCCAGAAACGACCTGCCGGTTCCCAGCCGGCGTCCCGCAACGGTTTTTCTCCCGTAGTGTGAGAGCAGCATCTGCCGGACCAGAGAAAACGGAAGCACAAAGCCGAAGGATGAGATCATCGTCCGCATCAGGTTGTACGCGTCGCTGGCCTCCGTGTAGGAAATTTTGGCCAGATAGGCGGCGTAATACTGTCCGCCGTAATAATAGTTGATATTCTTCAGACTGTACCAGATATCCCTTGCCGGAAGGACAGCGCTTCGCATCATGGCCGCAAGAAAGCCGTAATCCATGTACTTTTCCGTTCCCTTTGCCTGGGGATTGAAGCACACGAACCATGTCCACATCAGAAAAAACCCGAAAAAAAGGATCTCATCAAGAAGAACGGTATTCCAGTCCGGAAATGTCTTTCCCTGTCTTCGGAGCGCTGCCGTCCACAGAATTCCAGCCAGAATCAGTGTTTCCACCAGTGCCCTGCGGTTGGTAAACTGCACAAGCCCGATCACGGACATCAGCCATACAAAATACCCGCCGAAAAGCAGACCGATCACCTTGGAAAAAAGCCAGCCGTGATCATCAAATCCGCCGAATACCCGGTCTGCGGCCGGAAGTGCCAGAAATCCGAGAAGCGTAATAAAAAAATACCACTTCAGAAAAACCCACGCATCCCGGCGCAGCAGGATAACAGACAGCACTATAAGTGCCGCCAGTATTCCGGCATAACATATTTTTTTACGATGCATTGCCAGCATAGTTCTCTACCACCCTGTTTTTTCAGCTGCCGTTCCGGTTCCGTTTTTTCAGTCCAGAAGATCTTCCGGGTAAATTCCTTCCTCCCGCATGTCCGCCAGAGCGCGGACTACCTGCTCCTTATCCTCTTTATATGTCACTCCGTACCACTTGTCGGTATTGGGGAGCACCTGCACCTCCGCCCTGCCTTCCTTTAACAGCTTTTCTACGACAGAGGGAAGAAAATACTCACACTTCAGCGGATTTTTCTCCAGGTTCTCCTCCAGAAAAGCACGGAATCCGGCCAGGAGTTCATTCATGATACTGTTGGAGAATCCCCAGAAATTCATAGACACCGGGGTGTCGGGCGCAAGCTCCGTCCAGTTCTTCCCTTCATCCTCCGTAAAGGCAATTTTGTCTCCAAAAGTCTCGATCCGGGTTCTCTCGGTAATCTTCTTCAGGTACCCCTTTTCATCCAGATCACAGATTCCTCTGGAAACCGATCCGTTCTCCGTCACCGTATTTTTCAGCTGATAGCCGACCATCGCGTAGCGGTACTTTCCCTCCAGATCCCTCTGGTTTTCCAGAAAATGATACATCCGGCAGAAAGCATCTCTTCCGTAAAAATCGTCTGCATTGATAACGGCAAAAGGAGCCCCTTCCGTGGCAAAATACGCGGAGAGAACCGCATGTCCGGTTCCCCATGGCTTTGTCCTTCCCTCCGGGACGGAAAATCCCGCCGGTATATCCGAGAGCCGCTGATACACATAGCCGACCTTCATGTGCTTAGCGACGCGGTTCCCGATTTTCTCCCGGAAAAGCTCCGCGTTTTCCTCCCGGATCACAAACAAAACCTGCTGAAAACCCGCCTGCAGGGCGTCGTAGATGGAATAATCAATAATCAGGTGTCCCCTGCCATCCATCGGATCCATCTGCTTTAATCCGCCGTAGCGGCTCCCCATGCCGGCTGCCATGATAACCAGAACCGGCTTGTTTTCCATTCCCATAATATCCCTCTTTTCCAGCTCTTCCGGTACGCTCCCGCCTCAGTTGTCTTCCTCATCCAGTGTGTAGACATGTTTTTTGCGCGCCTCTTCGTTCCCGGCAAGATACTCGTCATAGGTTGTGACCTTATCCAGCAGTCTGCCGTCTTCCGTGATCTCCATGATCCGGTTTGCCGTCGTCTGTACAAACTGGTGGTCGTGGCAGGTAAAGAGCAGCACGCCGGGAAACTTAATCAACCCGTTATTCAGGGCTGTAATGGACTCCATGTCCAGATGGTTGGTGGGCTGATCCAGAATCAGCACGTTTGCCCCCGAAATCATCATCTTGGAAAGAAGACAGCGCACCTTCTCGCCTCCGGAGAGCACCCGCACATGCTTCACGCCGTCCTCTCCGGCAAAAAGCATACGTCCCAGGAAACCGCGCACATAGGTTGTATCCTTATTTTCCGAATACTGCGTCAGCCACTCGGCAATCGTAAGATCCGAATCGAATTCCTTCGTGTAATCCTTCGGGAACCATGCCTGACTGGTGGTAATTCCCCACTTGTAATAGCCGGCATCCGGCTCGTCCGCACCCGCGATAATCTTGAAAAGCTCGGAGACCGCCTGTTCATTGGAACCGACAAAAGCCACCTTGTCCTCTCTTCGGAGCGTAAACGAGATATTGTCCAGCAGCTTCACCCCGTCTACGGTTTTGGAAAGCCCGTTTACCTCCAGAACCTCATTTCCGATTTCGCGTTCCGGACGGAAATCAATATAGGGATATTTTCTGCTGGAAGGCTTAATGTCATCCAGCTGGATTTTCTCCAGCGCTTTCTTCCGGGAAGTCGCCTGTTTGGACTTGGAGGCGTTCGCGGCAAACCGGGAGATGAACTCCTGCAGTTCCTTGATCTTCTCCTCCTTCTTCTTGTTCGCTTCCTTTTTCTGCTTCATCAGCAGCGTGCTGGATTCAAACCAGAAGTCATAGTTTCCGGCATACAGCTGGATTTTTCCGTAATCAATATCCGCGATCTGTGTACAGACCTTATTCAGAAAATAGCGGTCATGGGAGACAACAATCACGGTATTTTCAAAATTAATCAGAAATTCCTCCAGCCAGTCAATCGCGTCCAGATCCAGGTGGTTGGTCGGCTCATCCAGAAGAAGGATGTCCGGATTTCCGAACAGGGCGCGGGCCAGAAGAACCTTCACTTTCTGCGGGCCGGTCAGTGTGCTCATCTGGGCGTAGTGCAGCTCCGTGGGGATGCCCAGACCGTTCAGCAGAGTCTCCGCGTCTGTCTCCGCGTCCCAGCCGTTCATCTCCGCGAATTCCGCCTCCAGCTCGCTGGCCCGGATCCCGTCCTCATCCGTAAAATCCTCCTTGGCGTAGAGGGCGTCCTTCTCCTGGCGCACCTCATAAAGCCTCTGGTTTCCCATAATAACCGTGTCCAGGACAACGTTCTGATCATACTTGAAATGATCCTGTTCCAGAAACGAGAGTCTCTGTCCTGGCGTAATCGTGATCTCCCCGCTTGTGGGCTCCAGCTGTCCGGAGAGTATCTTCAGAAACGTAGATTTTCCGGCTCCGTTCGCGCCGATTACACCATAGCAGTTGCCCTCGGTGAATTTGATATTTACATTTTCAAACAGTGCTTTTTTCCCGACTCTCAGGCTGATATTACTGGCTGCAATCATGGTTTGCGTTCCTTTCTTTCTGTGCCGGCAAAACCGGCATGCTTTTTACTGGTTTCTTCCTCCGATACCGGCTTATCCGCCGCTGGTCTTTCTGGATTTCCCCGAATCCTCTGTCAGGGCAAAGAACCAGTCGATGCGTCTGCCCTTCGGCCCCAGGTTGTTGTACTGCAGACATTCATATTCCCACTCATCCTGAAGGCTCTTCGTATCCCCGTCCTTCCATGCGGTATAAATGCCGTCCGCATTGACAAATCCCATGTGGTTCAGGGCAGGGATTGTCTCCTGCAGATCCTTCAGGTAATAGTTATAATCGGTCATCTGAAGACCGGTATTTTCCAGCAGCATGGTGCTCAGGAAATTCGTGCTGGTCAGGACATTTTCTTTTTCCGGGATATCGTAGTTCGCCCAGATAAAGAAAGGTGTCGCGTAGTACCACATCTGATCCTGCAGTGGGAGGTCGTCATAGCTGGATCCGGAAATATACTCCGTAAAGGAATCCGGAAGAGCCGGATAATGGTCGCCGAACATGCAGATAATGGTCGGCTGATCGTAATTCTTAAAATATTCGATCAGCTCCTCCAGCGCCTGATCACTCAGATGCTCCAGAGAAAGATAGCGGTTGACGGAATCATCGGTATAGCCGTCCACCGTGATATCCCCGGTATAATCGGCGGATGTATAGCCCCCGTGGTTCTGCATGGTAACGTCGAACAGGAAATACGGCTGTGTCGGATCCT
>CACVSR010000099.1:0-7571 GCA_902756775.1 uncultured Lachnospiraceae bacterium
AAGCGATAAAAGAAAATATCATCCACAAAAGCGCAGGGAGACAAAATGACTGAAGAACAATTCACCCAGGCTCAGACCTTCTGGTCTCGTAAAGACGAAATCGAAAATAAAATGGATCCTGCCGCTCTTTATAACTGGATCAGCGCCTTTCTTACCACTCACAAGGTTCTTGCGCTGGCAACAGGAACAGGAAATTATATCCGCTGCACTCCCCTTGAATATACCTGGCATGACGGCGCCCTCTGGATTTTTACCGAGGGCGGATTCAAGTTCAAAGGGTTAAAGAAGAACAAGAATGTCGCCGCGGCCATTTTCGATACGAACGCTTCCTTCGGCGGTTTGAAGTCTCTGCAGATCGAAGGAACTGCAGAGATCGTCGAGCTTTATTCCGATGAATATAACGCCGCGGCTGCTTTCCGGAAGATTCCGCTGGAAACGCTGAGGAAGCTCCCGGAGCCGATGTGGCTCCTGAAGATCATGCCAACGGAGATCACCTGCCTGAACTCGGCCTGGAAGAAGGACGGATTTGGCAGCAGACAGCTATGGAGGAAGTAAGGCAATCTCCTGCCATGGCAGCCCAAAGGCATTTTAGGGGTATCTGCCTTCCTCCTGTCACACGCCGTCTTTCGGCGTCAGGTTCCTGGATTTTTCTGTATCAAAACCATTCTCGCTATCCAGGAATTCACGGATTATATACCGTGGTCTGGCTTTTGTCTCCAGATAAATTTTCCCGATATATTCTCCCATCACACCAAGTGCCAGAAGAATTAATCCGCCGATTGCCCAGATCGAAATGGCAAGGAAAGTCCAACCCGGCACGGTTGCTCCCATGGCGTAACGTATCAGGGAATAAATAAGGATGGCAATGCTGACAAGAAAAACAGCAATACCCAGCTGTGAAATGAGCCGGAGCGGCTCGATGGAGAGAGAAGTAATCCCCTCTATGGCAAAGCTGAGCATTTTTTTCAGCGGATACTTGCTTGTTCCGGCAAACCTTTCCGCCCTCTTGTAGTAAACCACATCCGAAGGATATCCGATCATCGGAACAATTCCCCTGAGAAAAAGATTTACCTCTCCGAATTCAGAGAGCCCGTCCAGCGCGCGCCGGCTCATGAGCCGGAAATCCGCGTGATCGGGAATCATATTGGTTCCCATCCGCTTCATCAGGCTGTAAAAGCATTCCGCGGTCGTTCTTTTGAACCAGGTATCTGTTTTTCTGGCGGAGCGCACACCGTAGACAATATCCGCCCCTTTGTAATATTTCTCAACCATTTCATCGCAGGCATTAATATCATCCTGCAGGTCTGCATCCATGGAAATTACCATATCACAGTAGGGGTGTACGGTCATCAGCCCTGCAAGCAGGGCGTTCTGGTGTCCGCGGTTTCTGGAAAGATTCACGCCAGAAAAAAGGCTGTCACGCTCATGCAGATTCCGGATAATTTCCCAGGTTCTATCGCCGGATCCGTCATTCACAAATACCACTTTGCTGTCCGGGCTGATCCTCCCGGACTTTATCAAGGCGTGCATCTTCTCCTGCAGTCTTCGTGCTGTTTCCGGAAGCACCTCTTCTTCATTATAACAGGGAATTACAAAATACAATTTGTCAGACACTTTTCTGCTTCCTTCCCCAGAGCATTCTCATATTGCGGCATTTGCCGCTAAAATATATTTCTCTGCGCTTCTTCGAATCATTGTGCGCGCTTGACGCCCTCATAAGCAAAGAGGGGCAGCTATAAGACTTTATATAAAATTCCCGGTGTTTCTCACATGATACCCCTGGTTTTTCAGACACTGCTCCAGCTCTTCCAGGTCGCCGGAATGAATAACCGCAATCGGAACGGAAAGAGCTCTGTCATAGGAAATATACAGATAGTCAATATTTGTATTACTTTCATCAATAGACGCAAGAAGGCGATTCAGCCCGCCGGGCCTGTCCTCCAGATCTACGGCCATAACCAGATCCTTGTGTACCATGTACCCTTTTTGAGCCAGCTTCTGCTCCGCTAGATCCGGATCCGAAACGATCATCCGGACAATGCCGAACTCCGCGCTGTCGTTTGTCACCAGTGCAATAATATCAATTCCGACATCCCCAAGAACACCTGTCAACTTTCTCATTGCGCCTTTTCTGTTCTCTGCAAATACAGAAATCTGTGTAATCATCCCTGCTGCCGCCTCTCCAAAAATCTGTGTCGTGTTTCAATCCCCTTCAGGCATTGTTTTATTATAGCGAAACATCCGGGTCGCCGCAATGAACATCCGGATGCACATCAATTATTTATTGCTTTTCTATTTTCTTCCTGATAAAATAATGCCATGCGTAAGGGGCATCCCCAGATCTGGGGATGTCTTTTGTTTTGCCCGGCAGTTTTTTGCTATTTACATGAATCGGTCAGCAACGCCCGGTATTCATCAGAAGTTTTTTATAAAAAGCAGGAGGAACATCCTATGTCTCGCAAATATGCGGAAACCTATGTTTTCGAGGAAGCACCGGTTCTGAAGGCTATTGTCATTATGGGCGTCCCCACCGTGATTACGCAGCTGATTAACATCATTTATAATTATGCCGATACCTGGTTTGTAGGCAGAACCGGCAATCCGGCAATGGTGGCCAGTATGTCTGTCACCATGCCTGTTTTCGTGATCATGGCAGCTCTGGCAAATCTATTTGGAATTGGAGGCTCCAGTGTGATCAGCCGGAATCTTGGGCAAAAGAATCCGGAACGGGCCAGAAAGGTTTTTGCCTTTTGCCTGTATGGCGGTTTGGCCTCCGCTATCGTTTACGCCCTGTTTATGTTTTTCTGCCGTTCATGGCTGATTCCGCTGATCGGAGGGGACAGCAGCTCCTATCCTTACGCCTACAGCTATATTTTCTGGACAATGGTGATCGGCGCTGTTCCAACCGTAGGGAACGTGCTCTGCGGTCATCTGGTTCGTTCCATAGGAGCGGCAAAGGAGGCCGGATTTGGCATGTCAATGGGCGGGATCCTGAATATTATTCTGGATCCGCTGTTTATGTTTGTGCTCCTTCCCTCCGGAATGGAGGTCACAGGTGCGGCCATCGCAACCATGCTATCCAATACAGCCTCTCTCCTGTACTTCCTGATTTTTCTTTTACGTCACCGGAATAATCCCGTATTTACTGTCAATCCAAAAGACATTTCCTTCAAAGAGCATATTCCGGGAGACGTCCTTACGATTGGGTTTCCGGCCGCTTTGCAGACTACGCTGGCCATGGTGTCCAATATTTTCGCCAATGCCCTTGTGAAAGCCTATGGAAGTGAAGCCGTGGCCGGAATGGGGGTGGCAAAAAAGATAAATATGATCGCATTTAACACCTCTATGGGACTGACGCAGGGAATTCTCCCTCTGATCGGCTACAGCTATGGTGCCAAAAACTACGGGCGGCTACGGGAAGCAGTACGCAAAACAGGCATCATTGCCGTTATCTTTGGCTGTATCTGCACGGTACTCTTCCGCCTTTTTGCCTCTCCCATGTGTCGCTTCTTTATAGATGAAGACATCTCTGTCTCCTACGGAAACACATTTCTCCGAACTATTGCCTTTGCGGCTCCTCTTGCCGCCATCTGTTATCTTTTTAATACAGTCTTTCAGGCAACAGGCAGAAAATTGCAGTCCTTCCTGCTCTCCACCCTACGGAAGGGTCTTCTGGATGTGCCGGGCATGTTCCTTTTCAGCAGCTTTCTTGGCGCTTTCGGTGTTGTCCTTGCCACTCCGATTGCAGAGGTCATTTCCACGGCTCTGGCCATCATTCTGTATTTCCGTTTCTTGCAGAATTTCAAAACCGAGCCTTTCAACACTTCCCGGCGAAGCGGCCGGAATTAAGTCCTTTGCAGATCCGTTTTTTCTGTCAGTGCTTATCCGTCACTTTACACAAGTATCCGGATCCCCGCCAAGCTGCTCCGGGCCGAAGCTTAGAGGCAGAAGCTCTCCAAGGGTAAAGACCTGGTATTCCTTCTCCGAAACGGCCAGAATAATCCGGAAGTTGTTTCTGCAGAATTCCCGCATCACCTGCCTGCACACGCCGCAGGGAGGACAGAACTCCAGCTTCTCTGCATCTGCTTTCCCCCCGACGATGGCAATGGCGGAAAATTCACGTTTCCCTTCACAGACGGCCTTAAAAAAAGCCGTCCTCTCCGCGCAGTTTCCGGGTGTAAATGCCACATTTTCAATATTGCATCCGCTCCAGACCGATCCGTCTGCGCACAGGAGGGCTGCTCCCACCGCGAAACCGGAATAAGGACAGTAAGCGTTTTTTCTTGCCTCCAGCGCTGCTTTGATCAGCATTCCTGCTGCCCCGTCACTATGTTTCCCTGTGCCTGTTTTCTCTGTCGTTTGATCCTCCATATGCTTTTCCCCTTATCTACATGAAAAGCTGCCCGCGGGATGCTGTTCCGGACTCCGCAATTCTTCAGAAAATTCCTGTCACAAAAATTTCCACCCCGATAGCAATAAGAATAATCCCTCCCAGAACAGAGGCCTTCCCGGCCAGCTTTGTGCCAACCTTCTTTCCTATCTGAAGACCTCCCATACAGATCAGAAATGTCACCAGGGCAATAATCAGAGATGCCGCCACAGCCATTTTCCCGTTGTATTCTGAGATGGTAAACCCAACCGAAAGCGCGTCAATGGATGTCGCTATTCCCTGTATCAGCAAGGTGCCTTTCCCAAGCCGTTTTCCTTCCTCTCCGTCCTCTTTCTTATCCCTGATTCCTTCTATCAGCATTTTACCACCAATATAGAGAAGCAGAAACAGGGCAATCCAGGGAATGAATTTCTGAAAAGCATTAAAGCAAGAAACAATCGTATGTACGCAGACCCAGCCGACGACAGGCATCAGAAACTGAAATCCGGCATAAACAAGTGCCATCGCCGTCATTCTCTTTCTGCTCATAAAAGGCTCGTTCAGTCCGTTTGCCATGGAAACCGAAAAAGCATCCATGGCAAGTCCGATTCCCAGCAGGATGCTGTTTAGAAAAAATAACCCATTCATTTTAAAGTGTCCTCCTTCACGACGGTGCCGGAAATTTTTTTCCATTCTGGTGTCGTTTTCTTAAATATGGACCTCCGCAGACACTCTGCGCAGGTCGGAGCTTCAGCCACGAAAAAAGCAGCTGTGCAAAAGCACAGCTGCCATTGAATACAATATTACCCATGCAGAACTTTTGCCTACATGAGTCTCGCAATCTAAGACAAGCCAGATGAAAGGTTCACCAGTGTGTTGACTTGCCACGTTTTTTTAGTAAAGCAACGTCTGCTACTCCCTCATTTCGATTTACCTTAACAAAGCCCTTCCGGATTAGTCAAGATTAACCCCTACGTCTCCTTGTGTTCTTCGGCTTCTCCCGCCAGCTCTTCTTTCTGTTCCTCCGGCTCGTATTTTTTCAGTACCGGTGTATAAAGAACGGCGGAGATGTAACCAGGCAGTGAAAAAAACATCAGCGGTATTAAAAAGGCCACATAGGCCAGCCATTTCCAGATGGCATACCAGCATACAATGTGCGCCAGAACCATGAATAATGTTATCCGGAAATGTCCAAACATAATCAGAACCGTATTTTTATACAGCTGCGGGATATTGGTCTCAAATCTGGCCAGAAGCGGAAATAAAAACAGCAAAAACGGAAGCAGAAGGATAAACGCCACAAGAACCGCGATGCCTGCGGCAGTCAGCCTGCCATCTCCAGTTCTCCCGAAAAAGACAAAAATTCCGGAATAAAGGAGAAGGAACGGCAAAACCGTCAGCCACACAAGCGTTGCCTGCCGGAAATTCTGCTTAAATGCCTTAAAAAAAGATTTTGCAATATACCCCTCTTCATTCCTTACCATGTGCAGAAGCACATAATGCATGGCAGTAAAAGAAGCCCCAGCCGTTACAATCGGCAGAGCACAAATCATCGTCAGAATATTCAGCCAGACAATATCAAACAATTTTGTTAAAAATCTGGACACCGGACTGTCCATATCAAAAAACTTCATTTTTCCGTTTATCCCTTCCTATCGAAATGATATACTGTATAAGTCAGTCGCAAAGCAGGGACGGATGCATGCTTGCATGCATGTCCGGACATGCTTTTGCGACGACAACAGGTATGAGCATGGAGTGACGCGCTGCTCAGCAGCGCAGTGACGCGAGGACTTATACAGTATGAAATATCCAGTCGCAAAGCAGGGACGGATGCATGCTTGCATGCATGTCCGGACATGCTTTTGCGACGACAACAGGTATAAAAAGCATACCGTTTTCTCATCCGGAAGGCAAGATGCCCTTAGCAATACGAGGATATAAAGTGAGCACTGGAAACATATCAGAAAGCAGAAAAAAAGCAGCCTTTTTTAACGGTGTCAGGGATGGTATTCCCATTGCCTTAGGATATTTGGCGGTTTCTTTTTCTCTCGGCATCGCGGCCAAAAAAGCAGGTCTGAACGCCTTTCAGGGCTTCCTGGCCAGTATTCTGAATGTTGCCTCGGCCGGTGAATATGCCGGATTTACCATGATTGCTTCGGATGCCTCCTACCTGTCCATCGCCCTTATCACTCTGATTACAAATGCGCGGTATCTTCTGATGAGCACCGTGCTCAGTCAGCGTACCGCTCCGGAGATGAAACCTGTCCACCGCTTGTTTGTGAGTTACGGGATTACCGATGAAATTTTTGCCATCTCTGTCGCCCGGCCGGGATATCTGAATCCCTGGTACCACTACGGGGCCATCGCTATTTCCGTTCCCCTTTGGTCCATAGGCACTTCCCTTGGGATTATTGCCGGCAATATGCTTTCTGTGCGGCTGGTCAGCGCATTCTCTGTAGCTTTATACGGAATGTTCCTCGCTATCTTCATTCCACCGATGAAAAAGGATCGTACCGTCCGCGTTCTGATTCCTGTGTGCTTTGCGGCCAGCTATTTGTGTTCTGTGCTGCCCGGAATTCGCACGGTCTCTTCCGGTACAAGAATCATAATCTTAACGCTTGCCATAGCCGGATCCGTGGCTGCCATCCGGCCCATCCCGGAAGAAAAAAATTCCGGTCAGATGTCTGCAGGAAAAACCGATGTTCCGGAGGAGAAGTAAGCCATGGCACATAATGTTTACATATATATTTTCATCATGTTTCTGGTGAGCATTACCATCCGCCTGCTTCCCATGACCATTTTCAGGAAGCCGATCCGGAATCGTTTTGTGCGCTCTTTTTTGTATTATGTTCCCTATGTAACGCTGGCAGTCATGACCTTTCCCGCAATTATTACAGCTACACAAAATCCTGTAGCCGGGCTCCTGGCGCTTATTGCCGGAGTAGCCATTGCCTGGGCGGGAGGAAACCTCTTTGTCGTCGCCGCCATCTGCTGCGCCGTCGTTTACATCGCAGAGCTGTTTTTACTGTAATGTATGGTATAAGTCCAGTCGCAAAGCAGGGACGGGTGCATGCTTGCATGCATGTCCGGACATGCTTTAGCGACGACAACAGGTATGAGCATGGAGTGACGCGAAGCGGCACGGGAATGCGAATACCTGTTAGCGGCACGAAAGCTGCTCAGCAGCGCAGTGACGCGA
>CACVSR010000099.1:7593-9289 GCA_902756775.1 uncultured Lachnospiraceae bacterium
GCATGGAGTGACGCGAAGCGGCACGGGAATGCGAATACCTGTTAGCGGCACGAAAGCTGCTCAGCAGCGCAGTGACGCGAGGACTTATACAGTATGAAACATCCAACGCCAAAAATGACCGGATCTGCATGCATCCATGCGTCCGGCCATTTTTTAATACCAACAGTCTGGCTCCTGTCAGATGATATCATCCCTGTGCACGTAGCCTGGATTTTCCGGTGTGGACACCAGTTCTTTTACATGGGTAATCTTTGCCCACTTATCAATCACCTGATTTTCCACGGTGACATCCTCTCCGATCACCGAATAGGCCAGGATCACGCTGTTCCGAATGACCGCGCCCCTGGAAACGGTAACGCCACGGCCGATGATGGAATTCTCAATCGTTCCTTCCACCAGACACCCGTTAGAGACAAAGGAATTGGTGACCTTCGCTCCATCCACATACTTGGTCGGGCAGGAGTCTGTTGTTCTGGTATAAATGGGCCAGTTGTTTTCAAACAGAACCTTCGCCACGTTGTAGTCCAGCATTTCCATCTGTGCCTTATAGTAGCTGCGGAAATCTGTAATTGCCGCAAAAAATCCTCTGTGTGCGACCCCGCGGATATCCAGATCATTGCAGGAATCATTGACGATCTGTACCAACTGATAGATAGAGGATACCTTCTTTGCCTTACTGATCAGATCCAGGAACAGATCCTTCTTCATGATATAGGTATCCATAAAGATGTTCTTTTCCTTCGCCGTGCCGCTGTTTCTCTCCAGAGAGAGGACTCCCTTCTGTTTATTCAGATTCACAACATAGGTATTCAGGAAATTTTCTTTGGCATCATCTGTTTTATGGTACAGAAGCGTAATATCCGCTCCGCTCTCCAGATGTGTCTGCAGCAACGCGTTAAAATCCTGCCGGAATACCATATAACTGGGGGTAATTACCACATATGGCTGCGGCATTCTCTGAATAATCTCGATGTTTTCCTGAAATGCGTTAATATCCGTATTGTACAGGTTGTCCTTCCTGGCCGAATCGGAAAACAGCATCTGCACCTTGCCGTGCTTGGAGTTAATGTTATAGTGGCGCCCGGTTCCCACGTGTTCTACCAGAGAGCGCGGATTGTTATCGCCGATATAAACATGAATCCGGTCAATATCACTGTTACTCATGTTGGAAATAGGAAAATCTATGACCCTGTACCTTCCGAGAATAGAAAACGCACCGACAGGACGGTATTTTTCCATTTCTTCTACACGAGTTAATTTTGAAGCCGATGTAATAATGCCAAATGCCTGTTCCATCTTACTCGTCCCCCTTTACTCTTTTTGCGACAAGTGTGATCTCCGCACTGTCCTTACTTCCCACTACCGCGTTTTTTCCGATGTGCACATTGGGCGCCACCAGAGCCCTGGTAACAACCGCACCCTCTTCCACGACAGCGCCAGGCATGATAACACTGTCGATGACCTTTGCTCCGGGACACACCTGCGAGTTGGTAAACAGAACAGACTTTGTGACATCCCCCTCCACTCTGCAGCCCTGGGTGATGTAGGCGACATTAATATTGGCATTTGGTCCGATATACTGCGGAAGTGCCGTCACATCCTCCGTGTAAATTTTCCATGTATGATCATCCAGATTCAGCGTGTTTCCGGGATCCAGCAGATCCATGTTCGCCTCCCACAGCGAATCAATGGTTCC
>CACVSR010000100.1 GCA_902756775.1 uncultured Lachnospiraceae bacterium
AGGTAATATCTGAAAAAGTTTTCCAGATAACCTTCCCTTTCATACCGGTGTTTCTGCCGGAAAATGTCATGGGCGTATTCAGCTTTACCGGAATCCAGGCCGCACTTACAGTGGAACCATTAATCACCTCCTGGCTTGTCGGAATTGTCCTGACCTTGTCATTCAGGAGAGCAGCAAGTTTTTCATCCACTTTCTCCGGATTTTTTGTATTTTGCTCATCACCTGCCGCCGCGCCGATATACACATGAGAATAATTCTTGCTGGTAAAGTAAATATGAGCCCTTGCCGTCCCATCCTTGACGACAATCTGATCATAGTAAACGTTTATTCCGTTTGCCGATGTGGATATTGGTTCATCACTTCCCGGATAATCTCCGTCCGGCAAAGTTGTGGTGTTATCATATTCCGGCTGTGCTGTATTTTCCAGATTAACTGTAAAGCTATAAGAAGACCACATTTTCATCGTTGGGTTATAAGCGGAAAATTTCATTTCCGAATTCAGCGCAACCGGAACTGTTACTTGTCTTCCACTACTGAATTTATAGAATCCTGCCGAAGCATTTTCCGGCTGATCGTCAGCTGTCTTCGGCGCAGTCCCCTCATAGTAAGTAGTAAATCCAGAATTGGCAGTCAGAACCGCAAATGCCTTTCCGTTATTCACCAGAATTTTATCGCAAGAGAGAATTTGCTTCCCATAGCGGTTCTTCGGCATTTTCTGGTCTGCAGGCTGATACGTCCCATCTGCAAGCGCTGTACTGTTATTATAGGAAGCCCGTACATAACTGCTTTCTCCATCTGAAGTGGTCTTTTCCGATGCAGCCATCATAAAACTTCTTAACGCCAGAACCTTCGGTTCTTCCTGCAGAAGCGTCTCCGCTCCTTCTGTAGAAGAAACAGAGATCACAGAGGCGGAATCATCCTGTTTCTGCACATTGTCTGAATCCTCTGTATCATTTCCGGCGTCATCTGCCGTTTTCTGTGTTTCCTCTGCTTTCCCCGATGCAGATCCCTGTTTTCCGCCATCTGCCGCAGAAGAATTCTCTTTGGCAGCCTGCACCGTTACAAGCAGAGATGCACTGCGCCCGCCGTCTGTGGTCGTTACAGTAATCTTTGCAGTACCTTCTCTGCCTGCAGTCAGTTTTCCGTCTGCATCTACTTTAACTACGGATTCGTCCTCAGATTTCCATGTGACCGTATGATCGGCTGCATCCGCTGGCGTGATCTCAGCGATCAGCTGATCCTGTTCAGCATCTCCTGCTACCAGAAGAAGCACATCTTTTCCCTCTTTATTTTTAGCTATCTTATTCCGGCTGTCCTTAATTGCAACAGCAGTCACGGAAATTCTACCTGTATTCTGGCCGGAGTCCTCCGTACTTTCAGCTGCTTCTGTGTTCTTTTCCTCAGCCTGCGCATCAGTTCCTGTTGCCGCGCTGTCTGCAGCAGCCGTGTCAGAACTTCCTGCTGACGAAGCAGGAACCTCTGCTGCAGAAGAAGGTATATCTGTCACAGAATTCTCCACTGTCTGTGCATTTTCAGACTGCTTCTGTACGGTATTCACGACTTCCGCAGAAACACTCTGTTCCTCTGCAGTCTGCTCTGCCTGCGCCTGTACCGGCTGGCTTTCCTCGCCCCATGCAGGCACAGCCCCGGACAGAGCCATCCCTGCAGAAAGCAGCACTGCCAGATATTGTTTTCCATTTCTTTTCTTCATAAAGACATTCCCCCTGTTACTAAAAGTTTCCTGAGTCAACCCACAAACACCGATGACAGATCATCCGAAAGAGACTTATCTATGGCTTTTAAGCCTAAAAAAGGCATGTGCCGGAAAAGCACATGCCAGATAGAAATATTCGGAAGGCGAACGCTCTGTCCGCCTGAAAAATTCCTCTCAGGATTCTGCTTTCCCTGGAAGCACAATCGGGTTCTATGGATTATCAGCAGGTTTCCTGGCTTGCAGCTCATACGCGCCCCGCGCCTTCTCACATTCCTCTATGTAATGCAATGGCATCTAGCGGTTAGCTTGCTGCTTACAGTGACCGGATCGCTCAGGATTTGCACCTGATTCCCTATTGTCCGTCAGAGACGGCACTGATAAACATTGCTCAATTCCATTATTATAACGGATTATAAGTAAATTACAACCGACAAAGTGGCGGAAACACGCAAAGCCTCCGACAAAGTGGCAAAAAGATACAAGGATAGTTACAAAGCTACTGTCCTGTACAGAACCTTAAAAGGGGCCTGCACTTCTATATGCAAACCCCGTGATGCGTTTTATTCTTTTTCTATTTGGAAGGCGGATTATTTGCCGGCTGCCTGTGCGGCAACTTCTGCAGCAAAATCCTCGTTCTTTTTCTCCAGTCCCTCGCCGGTCTCAAAACGTACAAAGCCCTTGATGGTAATCTTGGCACTGTTTGCCTTGGCAACCTGCTCTACATATTTTGCAACAGACTGCTTGCCATCCTCAGCCTTAACATAGACCTGATCCAAAAGAACAATTTCCTTCAGCTCTTTGTTTACACGTCCCTTGAGCATACCCTCAATAACCTTTTCCGGCTTCTGGGACTCCTTCGGATCGTTCATAATTGCAGCGCGGAGAATCTCAGTCTCTTTCTCGATATAATCAGCCGGAACTTCGCTGTTGTCGGTGTACTGAGGTCTCATGGCAGCAATCTGCATTGCCACATTTTTGGCCATTTCCTTCACTGCATCATTCACCACATCGGTCTCTACATCTACCAGAACACCGATCTTTCCATCCGCATGATTGTAAGTCGCAACAAATCCGTTCTGTTCCTCAACCTGTGCGAAACGACGGATGTGCATGTTCTCGCTGATGACAGCGATCTCTGCGTCCAGCGCTTCTTTTACTGTCTTGGTGGTATCGAATTTCCAGGGCTCTGCCAGGAAAGCATCGATATCTTTTGCGGAAGTCGTAAGCGCCTGATCTGCGACCTGCCCTACGTATTCACGGAAAGTCTCGTTCTTGGACGCAAAATCAGTTTCGGAATTAACCTCGACCACGGCTGCTTTCTTTCCGTCGTCGGTGCTCTTGAACATAACAATTCCTTCTGCCGCAATACGGCCGGCCTTCTTCTGTGCCTTAGCCATACCGTTCTCACGCAGCCACTCGACTGCCTTATCCATATCTCCATCTGTCTCGGTAAGGGCTTTCTTGCAGTCCATCATGCCCGCGCCGGTCAACTCTCTTAACTCTTTTACCTGGGAAGCTTTGATTGCCATTGCTTTTATCTCCTATCCGTTCCGTTTACTGTTTTTTTCTTATTCTGCGGCTTCTGCAACGCCCTCTGCCGCTGCTGCCGCAGCCTCTGCTTCCTCATCGGAAACCTCGTTCATCATGCCCTGCTTTGCCTCGATTACAGCGTCTGCCATCTTGGAAACCAGAAGTTTTACGGCACGAATTGCGTCATCATTTCCCGGAATGACATAGTCCAGCTCTTCCGGATCACAGTTGGTATCGCAGATACCGATCAGCGGAATGCCAAGGGCATGAGCCTCGGATACGCAGATTCTTTCCTTCTTCGGATCTACTACAAAAATAGCATCCGGCAGATTTTTCATTTCCTTGATACCGCCGATGTTTCTCTGCAGCTTATCCATTTCCTTCCGAAGACCGATAACCTCTTTCTTCGGCAGAACGTCGAAGGTGCCGTCTTCTTCCATTCTCTCGATTTCTTTCAGTCTCTCAATACGGGTCTGAACTGTCTTGAAGTTAGTCAGCATACCGCCGAGCCATCTCTCATTTACATAGAACTCTCCGCAGCGCTCCGCTTCGTTCTTAATGGTGTCCTGCGCCTGTTTCTTTGTTCCTACGAACAGGATTCTGCCGCCGTTTGCGACAATGTCGCCAATCGCATTGTAGGCGTCATCTACCATCCCTACGGATTTCTGCAGATCAATAATATAAATCCCGTTGCGCTCTGTATAGATGTACGGAGCCATCTTGGGGTTCCATCTTCTTGTGAGGTGTCCGAAATGTACACCGGCCTCAAGTAACTGCTTCATTGAAAGTACGCTCATTTTGTTTCTCCTTTTTGGTTTTGTTCTTCCGCACGGTTCCGCTCACGGAGAACCTTTTAGCAGGCACCATTCCGCGAATTGCCATGCGTGTTTTCTAAACAGCTTGAAAAGTATAGCATAAATAGCCCATGCTGCGCAAGGGCTTTTATCGAAACAGGCTTGTCACTTCTGAAAGAGTTTTGACGACTTCTGCAAGGTCGTCAATAGACTGATCCAGCTTTTCAAAATCAATTTGCCCAAGCTTCTGTGTGACTTCCGTAATTGTTTCTGTATTATCCTCTACAACCTTGTCAATCCCGGACAGCGAATGCTGCGCCGAGTCCACAAGGCCGTTCACATTGTCAAGGGAATTCTGCGCCTGCCCCGCAAGAACCTGCACCTGATCCAACGCATTGTCCGCATTTCGCAGAGTGAGTGTCACTTGCGGAATCAGAATGGCAAAAGCAATCGCAAACACTGCCGCCAGAAGAAATGTGCCGACGGCTGCCGCTTTTTGGAATCTGGTATCTGATTTCTGCGATTTCAGAAGGGCAGCCAGCAGCTCGTGATCGGTCATTTCCTCCGGTTTCTTCTTTTTACGTTTTTCTGTCTTTTCTGCAGGATTCAGATCGTTATTATTTGAATTTCCATTGTCCGGATTTCCCTCTCCCGAATTTGCGTTATTCAGAAAACGGTTATCCGGATTAAACTCTAAATCCGGCTCCACATCCTGTATTTCTGTACGTCTTTTCTCTGTGTTCTGAGTACCTGAATTCAGGCATGCTATATTTTCGCCTGCCTCAAATGTAATTTCTGTATCAGCCTTATTCTCAGTCGCAACGTTCTCCTGTTGTTTCACTGATGCCGACTTCTGTTCCGTTTCTACAACATTACCCGCTTGTATTATTTCAACTTCCGGATTCCGAGAAAAAAAGCCGTGTGTAAGATCCTGCTCCACCCCCAGATAATCTCTGTACTCCCTTTCCCAGATCTTCCTGTCCTTCTCCGTAATCTGACGCAGGACATGGCAGGGATTTCCTGCAGCAACAACATGATCCGGAATATTATGCGTGACTACTGAGCCGGAGCCAATGACCACATCATTTCCAATGGTAATACCCGGATTGATAACCGCATTTCCTCCGATCCAGACATCAGATCCGATGCTGACAGGTTTGGAAAATTCTACATTTCTGGCCCGCACTCCGGCATCTATGGGATGACCGGCAGTAAAAATAGAAACACAGGGTCCCAAAAAAACACGATCCCCAAACGTCACCCGGTTCTCATCCAGAATGGTCAGCCCGGCATTGGCATAAAACTGCCTTCCGAAGGAAACGCGGTTTCCATGGTCAAAATAAACCGGTGGGATGAGCACCATATCGTCCGGAGCACGCATAAAATGTTTTTTTAATTTTTCAAACTCTTTGCTGTCTTTCCAGTATTCGCACTCATTAAAGTGTTTCTGCACTTTTTTTATTTTATGAAAAGACGGATCGCAAAGCTTCACCGGACTGTAGAGTTTTCCCTCCATCATCCTGTCCCACTCCCGACTGTTCACCATAAAGCCACCTTTCTCTCCCCTGGTTGACCGGCAAAGATTCCGGATGTATTTATTTTAGAACAATTCAGAGTGGGATGCCAGAGGAAACAGAAATATCCTGTAGTATATTCAGAAATGGCAAAAAAGAAATAAATTGCTGCTAAGAAATTTTGTTCCGCATGTTGTGGAGCTGTAAAAGCACAAAAATACGAAAAAGTCCCTTATATGCATAAGGGACTTTACCAGAGGCGTGGGCCGGATTTGAACCGGCGCATACTGGTGTTGCAGACCATTGCCTTACCACTTGGCTACCACGCCATATAATGACTCCGACGGGAATTGAACCCGTGTTACCGCCGTGAAAGGGCGATGTCTTGACCGCTTGACCACGGAGCCATATTTTATCTTTAAATCCAAAGAAATTATTTACTCCGGATTTAAAAAACTCCCCGAGTTGGGCTCGAACCAACAACCCTTCGGTTAACAGCCGAATGCTCTACCATTGAGCTATCGAGGATTATTCCGCGCCACGGTTCCCCGCCGC
>CACVSR010000101.1 GCA_902756775.1 uncultured Lachnospiraceae bacterium
TGGCCTTTCTGACGTTGATAATCCATCAAATATGTCAACTTACTCAAACGATGGATATTTTTTTAGGCATAAAAGTTTGAGTAAGGTACTTTTGGTGGATCTGACGGGAGTTGAACCCGTGTCCAAACCGCCTTTGCCGGTTCCTCTACACGCTTAGTCCGTCTTCATACCTTCTCTGCCATCCTCACGGACAGACTGTACAGAGTGGTCTGGCAAGATTGTCTTGGCACAGTCTCTTGACAGCTTGATTAACTGTGTGCAGCCGCTTCCTTTGGACCCTGCGGAGTACAGCGGCGATATCCGCAGAGCTTTGATCCCACGAGGGGATGCACTGCTTAAGCGGCCAGTGCTACCGGTTCTTCGTTGTTAGCGAATATTGTCTGGTGTCGGATTTACGAGGTGTCCACCATCCTCGGCGTGCTGCTACCGTCTCCAACGACCTGTCGAAACCAGTACAGACCCGGATTTATTATAGTAAATCCCTGCGGAAGGCGCAAGAATAAACTGACATAACGTTAAATATTCTGACGCAGTTTTCAAAACATGAAAACCTGTTTTCTTCTATCTAATACAGATTCTTCACCTTGAAGCTGCGCTCCGCCTCGCGGCGCATATCTTTCTTCGCGATGTCCTCTCTCTTGTCATAGAGTTTCTTTCCGCGGGCAAGGCCAACCTGAACCTTGACCAGCGGTCCCTTAAAATAGACCTGCAGAGGCACAATCGTAACTCCCTTTTCACGGACTTTGCCGTCCAGCTTCCGGATCTCATCCTTATGCATCAGAAGCTTACGCACCCGGACAGAATCCCGGTTGAAAATATTTCCTTTTTCATAGGGGCTGATATGCATTCCGTAGAGATAGACCTGTCCGTCCTCGATCCTTACGAACGCTTCCTTGATGGAACATTTTCCCATCCGGCAGGATTTTACCTCTGTCCCTGCCAGAGAGATCCCCGCTTCATATTTTTCATCGATAAAATACTCATGGTATGCCTTTTTATTATTGGCAATCAGTTTATAGCTGTCTCCGGACATTCTGTTTCTCCAGAAATACAAAAGCTGCTGCAGAAATATGCAACAGCCAGTCTCTATCCATTCCTATTCTGTACAGACTCCGATCAGATGATCTTGGTATTCAGAACTACCGCAAGGCCGATAAAAACAATCGACAGGATGCGGGTTATCAGAATCATCCGTCCTTCCTCCGAACGCCCCTTGTTTTTGCTCCAGTACGTATCCGCGGATGTCATGCCGCCGATTGCGCCCAGGCCGTTGTCCTTGCCCTGCTGACGAAGGATGAGAATAATAAGGGCGACGCAGTCAATGGTAAAGATTACTGTTAATATTGTACGGATAACCGCAGTCAAGGCAATTTCCTCCTGCAAAAAGACTCACAACGGGTATCTTATCATACCGTTCGGTAAATGGCAAGACAGGGATTAAAGATTTTCCAGAATTACCGTAAACGGCCCGTCATTCACAAGGGAAACCTTCATGTCCGCGCCAAAGCTTCCGGTCTGGACGGAAGGCACTGCTTTCCCGGCCTCCGCAACGATATATTCATAAAGTTCTTTCGCCATTCCCGGTTCACCGGCATTGATAAAGCTCGGCCGGTTGCCCTTCCTGCAGTCTGCATAAAGAGTGAACTGCGAAATCAGAAGGAGCTCCCCGTTTACATCCGCGAGAGAAAGATTGGTTTTTCCGTTTTCATCATCAAAAATACGGAGTCCGATCATCTTCCGGAGATACCTGTCGGCCGTCTCCCTGGTGTCGTCCGGGCCTACGCCGATCAATACAACAAATCCCTTCCCGATCTTTCCGATTACCTTCCCATCCACCTGAACATCTGCCTGCGTCACACGCTGGATCACAAATTTCATGCTTCTGTCCGCCTTTTATATCTTAAATACAACCCGTAATGATGCTTGTATCTTTTCACTGCCTGAATCACAGAATGATCTTTCTAAACAAGCCACAGCTTCTGCGAACCGGGAAGGCTTCGCTCCGGAATGGATAAAAAGTCCAGGCGCTTCTGCGCAGGATGTTTACAGAACCTTGGACAGGAAATCCTGCAGTCTGGGGTTTTTCGGGTGGCTAAAAATCTCTTCCGGGGTTCCTTCTTCCTGCACCTTTCCCTCATTGATAAAGAGCACGCGGCTTCCGACTTCCCTGGCAAAGCCCATCTCGTGGGTGACGATGGCCATGGTCATGCCGTCTTCCGCCAGTTCCCGCATGACCTCCAGAACCTCTCCGACCATTTCCGGATCCAGCGCAGATGTAGGCTCGTCAAAAAGCAGTACCCTGGGATTCATCGCCATGGCTCGGACGATGGCAATCCTCTGTTTCTGCCCTCCGGACAGAGACGCCGGATAGTCATCCGCCTTATCCTGCAGCCCGACCCGCTGCAGAAGCTCCATGGCTTTCTGATCCGCCTCTTCCTGCGTCATCCGTCCGGTGCGGACCGGCGCCAGTGTAATATTCCGTCTCACCGTTTTATTGGGAAACAGGTTAAAATGCTGGAACACCATTCCCATCTGACAGCGTATTTTATTGATGTCTGCATTCTGGGATGTGATCTCCTGGTCATTAAACCATATCTTTCCCGATGTGGGGATCTCCAGGAGATTCAGACAGCGGAGAAAGGTAGATTTTCCGGATCCGGAAGGTCCGATAATAACCACCTTTTCTCCCTCATTGATATGCTCTGAAATATCATCCAGAACAAGGGTATCTCCGAATTTTTTCGTCAGATGCTCGACACGGATCAGTGCACTGCCCTGGGAATTAACGTCTGTCACTTCTGCGCAGCCTCCTTTCCAGAATTCCAAGAAGCTTGGTAAGAATCATGACCACAATCAGGTACATGGCTGCTATTCCGAAGAACGGCATAAAGGCCTGATAGGTTTTCGCCTGAATCTGAATGGCCACCTTTGTCAGATCCGCAAGCCCGATTACCGTAACCAGAGAAGTATCCTTGAAAAGAGTGATCAGCTCGTTGCCCAGCGCGGGAAGAATGTTTTTAATCGCCTGGGGAATGATAATCTCCTTCATGACAACCGGATAGCTCATACCAAGAGAACGTCCTGCTTCCATCTGACCCGGATCAATGGACATAATACCGCTTCGTATGATTTCCGAGACATAGGCGCCGGAGTTGATTCCCAGAGAAAGAATGGCAATACCGATCAGATTCCGGCTTGCCGCAAAGATAACCAGACCCATGATCAGCAGCTGAACCATCATGGGAGTACCGCGGATAACGGTAACATAGATCTCGCAGATGACATTCAGAACCGAAATCAGTCTGTTCGGCTTCTGCCCTGTTTTCTGCTGGTCATGCTGTGTCCTTACAATTGCCACCAGCACGCCGAGTACAATACCAATGGCCAGAGCCCCCAGCGTGACGGTGAACGAAACACCAAGTCCGCTCAGAAAGCGCTTCCAGCGGTCCGCCATAATAAAGCTCTGATAAAACGCATTGCCGATTTTTAGCATCCATGCAGGCAAAGATCTGTTCCCCCTCTAAAAAAATGATGTTGGCACAGGAGCCGGCTTAATACCGGCTCCAGAATAGCGGCGCGGCAGTCTCCGCGTTATTCCGCCTTGATGTATTTATCCAGAATTTCCTGAACGGTTCCGTCGTCCTTCAGCTTTTTGAGCTCTGCGTTAAGGGCATCGCGAAGCTCCGGATTGGACTTGTTTACGCCGATTGCGTAATCCTCGGATACATATTCCGTATCCAGAATCTTCAGTCCCGGATTTGCCTTTACAAATTCCTGAGCAGGCTGGGAATCAATAACAACCGCATCTACCTTTCCTGCCAGCAGTGCCTGGATCGCTGTTGCACCGTTCGTATAGGCAACTACATGATCCTCTCCGTATCCGCCGTTCTCCGGTGTATCGGAGCAGTAAATGTAACCGGTTGTTCCCTCCTGGCATCCGATCATCTTGTCATTGGCCAGATCGTCTACAGATTTGATGTCGGAATCCTCCGGCACGATAACAACCTGCACACCGGTCGCATAGGTATCTGTGAAATCTACATTCTGCTTTCTTTCATCCGTGACGGTAAGACCGGCCATAGCGATGTCTTCCTTTCCGGACTGTACAGAGGTGATGACAGAAGAGAAATCCATATCATCGACAACCAGTTCCAGACCCAGGTCATCCGCGATCTTCTGCGCCAGATCAATATCAATGCCCTCAAAGCCGCCGTCATCGGACGTGCTCTCATAAGGAGGGAATGCCGCATTGGTAGCCATATGGAGCTTGCCGGCCTCTACTGTCTTGAAATCTCCGGAAGCTACGGCAGAACCTGATACTGCCGCAGAACCGGAATTGACAACCGATTTTTCCGTTCCGGCTGCGCCGGCGGAAGCTGCCTCTACGGAAGATGATGCATCTGCGGAGGATGCCGCGGAAGAAGCTGCTGAAGAAGCGGAGGACGAAGCGCTCCCGCCGCATGCAGCCAGCCCGGCTGTCATAAGAACTGTCAGGGCAAGTGCCAATTTCTTTTTCATACTAAATTCCTTCTTTCCTATTAATGTAACCTTCTGCCGGATTTTTCCGGCGCTGCTGCAGATAGAAATTCTGCGCACATAAAATGCTGCCGCCAGACGGTCTTTGCATAAGTATGCAGCAGAATGCATATCTGTTTTCAGAATAGTAGCACCGCGCAATCCTCTTGTCAAATCCCGCGGTGCTGTAAGAATCATGCGGCAGCCCTGCCTGATCTGCAAGCCCGCCGGATTCCACGGGCTGCTGCCGCCAGACGGTTTTTATTTTCTGATAAGAAGAGACTCTCCTGTCATCTCCTCCGGCTTCTCCATCCCCATCATCTCGATCAGGGTCGGAACAATGTCGCAGAGACGTCCGCCCTTGCGCAGCCCGTATGCGGGATCATAATTAACCAGAATAAACGGAACCGGATTGGTAGTATGAGCAGTCCAGGGTTCTCCTGTCTTTTCGTCTACCATAACCTCCGCATTTCCGTGATCCGCACAGATAAACATCTGGCCGTCCACTTCCTTCAGAGCCTCTACTGCCCTGCCGACGCACTGGTCCACTACTTCAATAGCCTTGATCGCGGCTGCCTCTACTCCTGTGTGTCCGACCATATCCGGGTTTGCGAAGTTAATGACAATGACATCATATTTTTCAGAGCGGATTGCCTCGCAGAGTCTGTCGCAGACCTCCGGAGCACTCATTTCCGGTTTCAGATCATAGGTGGCAACCTTGGGGGAATGTACCAGGATTCTGTCCTCTCCTTTATTGGGCTCCTCGACTCCTCCGTTAAAGAAGAAGGTGACATGAGCGTACTTCTCTGTCTCGGCAATCCTGGCCTGTGTCATACCGTGGTCTGCCAGCCACTCACCGAAGGTATTAACCAGATGTTCCTTCTTAAACGCAACCAGCTTGTTGGGAATGGTCTCATCGTAATCCTTGAAGCAGACATAGGTCAGCTTCAGAAGCTTCTCCCTGTCAAAGCCTTTAAATTCCGGATCGCAGAACGCGCGGGTGATCTGTCTCGCGCGGTCGGGGCGGAAATTAAAGAAAATCACGGAATCCCCGTCCTTTATCACCGTAACCGGAGTTCCGTCCGCCTTCTTCATGACTGTGGGAACTACAAATTCATCCGTGACACCGCTGTCGTAGGACGCCTGAAGCGCTTTCAGCGGGTCGGTTCCGCCGTCAACGCCTTCTCCTTTGGTCAGCGCGGTATAGGCTTTTTCCTCCCTGTCCCAGCGGTTATCGCGGTCCATGGCATAATAGCGTCCGGAGATCACGCCGATTTCTCCCACGCCGATTTCCTTCATCTTATTCATCAGCTGCTCCACATACTCGATACCGGAAGTGGGCGGCGTGTCTCTTCCGTCCAGGAAGCAGTGTACATAAACCTTCTCCAGACCGTACTGTTTTGCCATTTCCAGCAGTGCGTACAGATGCGTGTTATGGCTGTGTACCCCGCCGTCGGAAAGAAGTCCGAAAAGATGCAGGGAACTGCCGTTCTTCTTTGCGTTTTCCATCGCC
>CACVSR010000102.1 GCA_902756775.1 uncultured Lachnospiraceae bacterium
TGTCCTGGGGACAGCGGAGGAGCTTATCCACAGAGGAGTGGAAATGATTCGCAGCCAGGGAGTATCGGCATTCCTGCACCGGGCCAAGGATCAGCTGACCGGAAAAAAATCCATAACACCTTACCAGACATGGATCGATACATGTGAGAAAAGGCCGGAACCGGATCCGGAGGACACAAGGACGATTATCGATATTACCGGAGAGGCGGATTACCGCTATCGCTGCTCGGTCATTCTGCATGTGGATCAGCCGGATCCTGTATACTGGAAAAAACTGGTAAAATCTCTGGAAGCACAGACAGGCAGAAACTGGGAATTGAAATGCTCCGGGGAGCCCAATCAGGTCTACGCGGCGGAGGACTGGTTTCAGGATCACCTGAGCAACCGTTATCAGCTCCAGATCGGCGCCTGTACTGGGGAGATTGTTCTTCTGCTGCAGCAGAAAATGCTGCTTTCGCCGGACGCGGTCGCTGCTGTTTCCGGCGCTTTCCGGAAGGATCCGGAGCTTGGTGCTCTTTATTCTGATCATGATTTTATGGAATTCCGGACAGATCAGAGATCTGATCCGGTGTTTAAGCCGGATTTCAGTCCGGAGTATCTCTGCAGCACCAATTATATCGGTCAGATGCTTGCAGTCAGAAAAGATATTTATGATTCCTTCCGGAAACAGACCGATCCGCCCAGGCAGACGCCTCTGGATCAGAGCTTTGCTTCTGTTCCCGCGGATGAGGGAACACTTTACGGGCAGATTTTCTCCTATACGGAAAAAACGGAAAAGATCGGGCACCTGCCATTTATCCTGTATCATCTGGAGAAGGAGGAGCCTGAGAAAAAAAAGAAGCAGGCGCAGGTGGACAGCGAAGAACTTCAGCGCAGGGAATGGAACAGGAGAGAGATGCTGGCGGTACAGTCACATTACCGGGCTGTCAGATTTCCGGGAGAAGTGCGCAGCACAGAGAAGCCGGGCGTCTTCCATACCGTCTGGCACTGGGCAGGGAAACCGGTTATTTCTATCCTGATTCCGAACAAAGATCACGCGGAAGATCTTGTCAAGTGCGTCCGTTCCATCGAAGAGAAGTCGCTGTACCGTCATTTTGAGATCCTTGTCCTGGAGAATAACAGCGTGGAGGACCGGACATTCAGTACCTATGAAAAGCTGGAGGAGCAGTATAAAAACCTTCACGTTCTGACCTATAAGGATGTCTTCAATTTCTCCAAAATCAACAATTTCGGCGCGGAACACGCGTCAGGGGAATATCTTCTTCTCCTGAATAATGATACGGAGATGATTTCTCCGCACGCGCTGGAGGATATGCTGGGGTACTGCCGGATTCCCGGTGTCGGCGCTGTCGGGGGAAAGCTATATTACAAGGACGGCACGATCCAGCACTGCGGGGTGATTGTCGGGTACGGCGGCTTTGCCGGACACTGCTTTATCGGAGAGCCGGGCAGCATTGCCGGTTACGGAAACCGTGTGATTTCCGCCGTGGATTATTCCTCCGTCACAGGAGCCTGCCTGATGACTCCGGCAGATGTTTACCGGGAGACCGGAGGTATGGATGAGCAGTTCGTGGTAGCTCTGAATGATGTGGACTACTGCCTGCGGGTCCGGGAGACCGGACGCCGCGTGGTTTATGATCCGGCGGCGGAGTTTGTGCACTATGAATCCAGATCCAGAGGACTGGATGAGGGTAATGCGGACAGAGAGAAGAGGCTGCAGGGCGAAGTGAGCCGTTTCCGCAGCCGCTGGAAGAAACTGCTGGACCGGGGAGATCCGTATTACAATCCGAATCTCAGCCTGATTGAACAGGATTTTTCTCTGAGGCATCTGTAACTTTTATAAAAATATTCCTATGCACCGGGATCAGGAGGCATAGAGACAGAATGGGTGGAAACAAATGAATCTGGCAGGAAAAGCTCTGAAATATTTGCGGGAAAACGGCGCAAGGGATACCGTGCGCAAGGCGCAGAACTGGTATCGTGTGCATTTTACCGATGTGAATGACTATCAGGCATTTCTGCACAGAAACCGGACATCCCAGGCACAGCTCAGAGACCAGAAAAAGACGGTTTTTCAAAGAAACCTGAAGTTCAGTATTGTCGTACCTCTTTACCGGACGCCGGAAAAATATCTGAGGGAGATGATCCAGTCCGTCCGGGAACAGACCTACGGGAACTGGGAACTCTGTCTCGCGGACGGCAGCGGGATTCAGACACAGGATGAGGGCGTGGGAAAAACACAGCTGACGGATATTCTGACGGAATACTCCTCCAAGGACGGCAGAATCCGCTTCCGCACACTTCCGGAAAATCTGGGAATCGCCGGAAACACCAACGCCGCGCTGGATATGGCGAAGGGAGATTTTATCGTTCTGGCAGATCATGACGATACGCTCGCACCGGATGCCCTGTTCGAGTGCGCGTCTGTGCTGGAACAATATCCGGAGACTGAGCTCCTGTATTCCGATGAGGATAAAATCAGCTTCAGCGGGAAAAAGTATTTCGAGCCGAATTTTAAGCCGGATTTCAACCCGGATTATCTGTATGGGACGAACTATATCTGCCATCTCTTTGTATTCCGTAAAGATTTTTATGATAGATTCGGTGGCTTCCGCCCGCAGTTTGATGGTGCGCAGGATTATGACCTGATTCTGCGGTACACGGAGAAGGCTGAGAATATCAGACATATACCGAAGGTTCTGTATCACTGGAGAAAGAACGAAGGCTCTACAGCCGCGGATCCGGAGAAAAAGCTGTATGCCTATGAACACGGTGCGCAGGCGCTTCAGGAGCACTGGGATCGGATGGGAATTCCCGCCAGGGTAGAGATGGGAGAGGTCTACGGCACCTACCACACCATCTATCAGTGGCCGGAGCTAAAAGAGCAGAAACCGCTGATTTCGGTTCTGGTTCCGAACAAGGATCATGCCGAAGATCTGAAAAAATGTCTGGAGTCCGTGGAATCCCATTCTGCGTACCGGAACCTCGAATGGATTATTGTAGAAAATAACAGTACGGAACCGGAGACCTTTGCCCTGTACCGGGAACTGGAGAAGAAGAAAAATGTCCGGATTCTTACCTGGGACGGACCGTTCAATTACTCAGGAATCAATAATCTGGCGGCGGGAGAGGCAGGAGGGGAATATCTGCTGCTGCTGAACAACGACATCATCCAGATTCACCCGGAATCCATTCAGGAGATGCTGGGAATCTGCATGCGGGACGATGTGGCGGCGGTCGGGGCAAAGCTGTATTATCCGGACGATACCATCCAGCACGCGGGGGTAGTGATCGGAGTGAAGGGAATTGCCGATCACGCCTTCAAGTACCTGCCCTCCAAAGTAGCCGGATACGGACTCCGTGCGATCACCACACAGGATTACAATGCGGTCACAGCAGCCTGCATGCTTGTGAAGAAAAAGGATTTTGAAGCGGCCGGCGGGCTGGATCCGGAATTCCAGGTCGCATTCAACGATATTGATCTCTGCCTGCGTCTGCGGAAAAACGGAAAGCTGATAGCATTTACGCCATTTGCGGAGTTTTATCACTGCGAGTCAAAATCCCGCGGCGCGGACGAGACCCCGGAGCACATTCTGCGCTTCCAGAAGGAGATCGACGCGTTTGTGGAGAGATACCGGGAACTTCTGGAAAAAGGAGATCCGTGGTACAATCCCAATCTGAATCTGCTGGCTGCGGATTTCAGCTTGAAAAAAGCAGATATAAAATGGGAACATCCGAAATACGACCTGTCGAAATTCGGTCTGAAGGGAAACTGAAAAAGGTTCTTCGCTTATCGTATGTATGCTTGTCTTTGAATCCGAGGTAGGGGAAAATGAAAGAAACGACAACTGTTTGGAATGTATGGAAGTCCGGTGACAGAAAAAAGAGGCTGCTGCTTGGTGCTGTGCTGCTGCTTGTGCTGGCGGCATCAGCTTTCCGGGTTTATCTGGCATGGCGCGCCCCTTATGTATTTCAGACCATAGCGGAGCACGACGATGCACTGCAGGTAAAACAGGCGTACAATCTGCTTCAGAGCAGATGGCTGGGGAGCTACGACCAGCGAACGCTTTCCAAGGGGATTTCGTTTCCTGTCTTTCTTGCCGTCTTGAACCGTCTGCATATTCCCTACGGGATGGGTCTGGGCTTCTTTATGGTGCTGGCTTCCGCGTGTGTCATGGCGTCTCTGCGCCCGGTTTTCGGAAACCTATGGCCTCGGCTTTGCGGCTATGCAGCGCTGCTGTATAATCCGCTGGGCTTTTCGACGCATCTGGCTCTGCGCATCTATCGTTCCTCTCTGACGCCGTGGGCGTGCCTCCTTGTTCTTGCAGTTTTTACGGGGATCTTTCTGCGCAGACGGGAGCCGCTGCGATACCTGGTCTTCTGGTCACTTCTGGGAGTCGTATCCCTGCCCTTTTTCTGGTATCTGCGGGAAGATTCCGTGTGGCTTGCACCCTATGTCCTTCTGGCATCCCTGATCACCACGCTGATCTGGATTTTCGGTGTAAAAAGAAGAGGGGTTTCTCTTCTGCTCAGCATACTCAGTCTGCTTCTTCCGTTTGGAAGTCTGTACGGGGTAAAAAAAGTGCAGGAAGCGGAAAATTTGAAGTGCTATCAGATCGCTGCGGTCAATGACCGCTCCGAAACGAATTTCGCGGTGGTCATGAATCTTCTGCATCACATTGATGACGGAACAGGGCGCATGGACCGGGTACGGGAACAGGATCAGGAATGGGTATCCAGAGAGGCCATGCAGCAGGCCGTTTCCGTCAGTCCGGCTCTGCAGGAGATCCGGGAGGAAATTCAGGACTACTGGAACGCCTGGGCCGGAGACAACGGAAGAATCGAGGGCGATACTGCTTCCTGGATGCTGCGGGATGCGGTGTATGCCGGAGGATATTACAAAGACGGGGCGACTGCGGATGCCTGGTACGGAACCGTCGCGGAGGAACTGGAGAAGGCCTTCCGGGAAGGCACGCTGAAGGAGAGAAAGGCGGTGTACCTTTCTTCCCAGGCGAAGGGCTTCCAGGCAAAGGCTTTCATAGAGAGTATTCCGCTTATGTTCCAGACATTTCAGGAGGATGCCGCCTGGACCTGGTGTACGGAGGAAGAAAATGTTTCTCAGGGTACGATTGAGCAGCTGCAGCTCTGGGAGGGTGTGTTAAGGACTTACACGGTCATACCGGACTCCGTCCTGCAGAATATAAAAGAAAACCCCGAACAGACAGAGTACGGCCTGCAGAGAGAAGCGCTGAATGGTCTGATTGCGCAGAGGCAGAAAAGGGTAGCTGTCCTGGCCAATGGGATTGCGGGAGTCTGGAAAGTCCTGAGTGTGCCGTTGATGATTCTGGCGATACTCGGCTATTTGTGTACCATAGCCGGGATGATCCGGGACAAAAAGAGAGATCCGGAGAAACGATGGTTCTCCCTCTGGCTTGTCATGACCGGCGTGCTGCTCTCGGCATGGCTGGACATCTATATGGTCTGCCTGTTTTCCCGCTGGCTGGTGGGTGCCTTTGCAGGAATTTTCTCAAGATGATGGTTCGTGCTGTCAAGCTCGCCGTACTCTTCACCGCACTTTTCGCAAACCGCTTTTTTCTGACATGTTGCAACTCCGCCGCTATGCTGACATTCGGACGTCCCGGTTTCATCGTCAAAACACGCCCCGAATATTGCTACGCAAGCAAGCATAACAACAAGTAACAAAATTTGTTTTCTCATAAAATTCCTCCAAAGAAAATTTATCTTTAATTGATCTCTCAATCAATTCCGATGTGTATAATATCGCACCCGCAAATTATGCTTTTACGATAAATTCTATATTCCCGTCGCAATTCGGGATAATCATATATTCCTGCGCGATAAATCCGCCCGTAAGGAAAAATATCTCTTTTTTACC
>CACVSR010000103.1 GCA_902756775.1 uncultured Lachnospiraceae bacterium
TCAGGAAAACCTGCAGGTCGGAAGACGTCTTGGCGTCCGGTACGCGTTGGGAAGCGACGCCGGCGCTTACCGCGTCCTGCACGGGCAGGGAGTGGAAGACGAGTTCCGCGCTTTTCGAGAGGCATTTCCGGACGATCCGGATCTGGTCCGTGACTTGAAGGCAGGAGAACAGAAAATCCGCGGCTGGATATCCGGGTGCCCCAGGCAACCGCGCGGATGGCCGTCAGGGGATATGATTTTTGATGATGCCAGGGTCAAAGGGTCATAAGCCGGTCATGCCTGTAGGAATCGGGGTGTGACCCTGGAATCCGTGGCTTTATTTGATAAACGGGTCATCAGGAGGAAATCATATGAAGGACAGCAGAAAAAACGGACTGGAAAATTCTTACGTCATGTTTCAGCATAAGAAACTACGCTGCGGCTATACGACCGGTTCCTGCGCAGCAGGGGCGGCAAAGGCGGCCGCACAGATGCTGCTGACAGGCATACCGGTGGAGGAAATTGCCCTGCAGACGCCAAAGGGAATTCTGCTTCACCTCGCAGTAGAGGATATATCCATGGACGGTCAGACTGTAACCTGCGCCGTCCGGAAGGACGGAGGCGACGACATTGACGCGACAGACGGTCTGCTAATCTATGCCACGGTAAAAAAGACAGAAACTCCAGGTGTGTTGATTGACGGCGGAAAAGGCGTCGGACGGGTGACAAAACCGGGTCTGGATCAGCCGGTCGGCAATGCCGCCATCAACTCAACCCCCCGCAGGATGATCGCGGAAAGCGTGGAAGAGGTCTGCCGGGACTGCGGCTGCAGCTGCGGAATGTCTGTTGTAATCAGCATTCCGGAGGGAGAAAAAACAGCCGCAATAACCTTTAATCCCAGACTCGGCATTACGGGCGGAATCTCCGTGCTCGGAACCAGCGGTATTGTCATGCCCATGAGCGAGACGGCCCTTTTGGACAGCATGCGTGCGGAAATGAAAATGCTTCATGCCAACGGCGGCGAATACCTGGTCATTACCCCCGGAAACTACGGGGAAACCTTTTCAAAAGAAATGCCGGGGCTGGATCTCACCTATGAAATGAAGTGCAGCAATTTTGTCGGCGAGACCATCGACATGGCCGTGGACCTTGGGGTAAAGGGAATTCTCTTTATCTCCCATATCGGAAAATTCATCAAGGTTTCCGGAGGAATCATGAATACGCACTCTCACGAGGCGGACTGCCGCGCGGAGCTTATGGCCACCGCCGCAGTCCGGGCCGGTGCGGAACTGGAGGCAGTCAGACGGATTCTGGACACTTCCACAACAGAAGATGCTCTTTCTGTGCTGGCAGAATACGGAAAAGAGCTGTATGATAGAACCATGGGGGAAATCTGCAGAAAGATTGAGTTCTATCTGAACGCGCGCGGCAGAGGCGGCATAGAGCTGGGAGCCGTCATTTTTTCTTCTGTCAGAGGGAAACTCGGACAGACCAGTGCGGTTCCGGAGCTGATCGAAAAACTGAACGGTCAGAGAAACTAACAGAGAAAGCGGAACTCTTTCTGCTTTCCGGCGCCGGGGAAGGGAGTGCGGAGGCTCCCGCGGGGCGGACGGAGGGACGAAAGAGATAGCAGGTTGATACATAAAACAGGGAGGACAGAAAATTGATACACTTTGTCGGGGCAGGTTCGGGGGCTCCGGATCTGATTACAGTCCGGGGAGCAAAGCTGCTGAAGGATGCTGACGTCATTATTTATGCCGGTTCGCTGGTCAATCCGCAGCTTCTGGATTACAAAAAGGAAGGCTGCAGAGTTTACAACTCCGCCAGGATGACGCTGGAAGAGGTTCTGGATGTCATGCTGGACGCGGAAAAGAAAAATCTTGTCACGGTTCGTCTGCACACAGGAGATCCCTGTCTGTACGGAGCGATCCGGGAACAGATGGATGTTCTGGATGAAAAGAAAATCAGCTATGACTACACGCCCGGTGTTTCCGCATTCTGCGGAGCCGCCTCTGCGCTGAATCTGGAGTATACCCTGCCGGATGTCTCTCAGAGCGTTATTATCACACGGATGGAGGGAAGAACGCCGGTTCCGGAAAAGGAGAGCATTCAATCCTTCGCGTCCCACCACGCCACCATGGTCATTTTCCTGAGCACGGGAATGCTGGAGGAGCTAAGCAGGCGGCTGATAGAGGGAGGATATACGGCAGATACACCGGCCGCCATTGTATACAAGGCAACCTGGCCGGACGAGAAGGCTTATCTATGCACCGTGGGAACACTGGCGGAGACGGCGAAGAAAAACAACATTACAAAGACGGCATTGATGATTGTCGGAGATATTGTGACGCACAGTCACTATGACCGGTCAAAGCTGTACGATCCGGGCTTCTCGACAGAATTTCGACAGGGGACAGATCAGCTATGAAGATTTCCGGAATTTGTTTTACCCGCAGGGGCAGCCAGCTTGCGGAGAGAATCAACCGGGAGCTTCTGAGGGAAGAGAACGCAGAGCAGATCCTGACAGACTGGTATTTCAAGGGGCAGACCCTTGCGGAAGAACTGTTATCGGAAACGTCTGTTTTTACGCAGGTACGGGAGCCGATGACCCGCTGGGCAGAGCAGCGCTTTCAGGACAGCGACGCGATTATTTTTGTCGGGGCGACCGGAATCGCTGTGCGTGCCATTGCCCCCCATGTGCGGGACAAGAGAACAGATCCTGCCGTCATTGTTCTGGATGAGCAGGGAAAATTCTGTATTTCTCTGCTTTCCGGACACATCGGAGGCGCCAATGACCTGGTCAGAAAAATTTCCGAACCGCTCGGCTGTATTCCAGTCATTACGACAGCCACCGATGTGAATTCCCTGTTCGCCGTGGATGAATACGCGAAAAAAAATCACATGGTCATTTCCAATATGACATATGCCAAGGAAGTGTCCGCCGCTTTGCTGTCCGGCTATCCGGTCGGTTTTTACACGCATTTTCCGGTTAAAGGAGAACTCCCGGAGGGTCTTACCTGGTCCGAAAAGCTGGAGGAGGCAAGGAGGGACAGTGCTGAAAATGAGAACGGTGGAACATCTCTGGGCATCTACATCAGTCCTTCTTATAACAGGGCCTATTTTGACCATACGCTCTGGCTGATTCCCCGGTGCCTGGTGCTGGGAATCGGATGCAAGAGGGGAACGCCGACAACAGAGGTGAAGAAACTGGCGGAAAAGGTTCTCCGGGAACACAGCCTGTATCTGGAGGCGGTTTCCTCTGTTGCTTCTATTGACCTGAAGGCAGACGAACCTGCTCTGATAAATTTTGCCGGGGAGCTTGGCGTACCCTTTCATACCTTCTCCGCGGAGCAGCTGAAATCCCTGAAGGGATCCTTTACCTCCTCGGAATTTGTGGAAAAGGTTACAGGCGTGGACAATATCTGTGAGAGATCTGCCGTTATGGACGGCGGCGGAAGGCTCATTATCCGGAAAACAGGAGAGAACGGCGTGACCTGCGCGGTGGCGCTGCTGGAAAGGAGTATTGAATTTTGAAGCTGCTGAACGTAGTCGGGATCGGACCCGGCGCATGGAATAAAATGACAATCGAAGCCGCGGAAGCGCTGCAGTGCAGCGATACCATTATCGGCTACACCGTTTATATTGACCTGGTAAAAGAGCATCTCCCCGGAAAGGAATTCCTTTCCACTCCTATGAAAAAAGAGGTGGAGCGCTGCGTCATGGCGTTTGAGGAGGCGGAGAAAGGAAAAACCGTCTCTATGGTCTGCAGCGGAGATGCCGGGGTTTACGGCATGTCCGGGCTGATGTATGAAGTAGGAGAGCGTTATCCGGACGTAAAGCTCCGGATTATACCGGGAGTTACGGCTGCCCTCGGCGGCGGAGCTGTGCTGGGAGCTCCCCTGATTCATGACTTCTGCCTGATTTCTCTTTCAGATCTGCTGACGCCCATGGAAAAAATCGAAAAGCGTCTGCAGGCAGCTGCAGAGGCGGATTTCTGCATTGTGCTCTACAACCCTTCCAGTCACAAGAGGAAAGATTATCTGCAGAAGGCCTGTGACATTCTTCTGCAGTACAGAAAGCCGGATACTGTTTGCGGAATCGTTGAAAATATCGGAAGAGACGGCGAGACCTCCCGCGTCCTGACATTAGGGGAACTCCGTAACACCGATGTCAACATGTTTACCACGGTGTTTATCGGGAATTCACAGACGAAGAATCTTAACGGAAAAATGGTGACACCGCGAGGTTATAAAAATGTTTGACATACTTCTGTTTGCGGGAACCGAGGAAGGAAGGACGCTTGCGGGATTTTTGAAAAACTGCGGGCGGGAGGTGCTTGTCCTGACCGCGACCAGATACGGCGCTGACCGCATAGAGCCGGGAGTAAATCTGACGGTGGAGGAAGGCCGTCTGGACGAGAACGAGATGGCGGATGTCATTCGGAGCCGTGCCGCTGCGGAGGCTGTGGTGGTTGACGCCACCCATCCCTATGCGGTTCAGGCGTCGGAAAACATCCGAAAGGCCTGCAGGGAAACCGGGCGTACGTATCTGCGGATTTACCGGGAGAGTACGCTTCGCCCGGACTCCTCCGACGTGCTGGTTTCCAGCCCCGCAGAAGCCGCTGCATGGCTGAAGGAGCATCCGGAGGGAAAGGTGCTGCTTACGACCGGGAGCAAGGAGCTTCCGGAATTCACCTCCGTTCCGGGTTTTCCGGAAAGGTTTTATGCCAGGATTCTTCCGATGAAGTCCAATCTTGAAATATGCGAACAGCTTTCACTTCCTCCGTCTCACCTGATCTGCATGCAGGGACCTTTTTCGGAGGAGATGAACATCGCCCTGATCCGTCAGACAGGGGCTTCTGTTCTTGTCACCAAGGATACCGGGACGGCCGGAGGATTTAATGAGAAAAAAACGGCTGCTGATAAATGCGGCTGCCGTCTGCTGATCATCGGGCGTCCGTCGCAGGAACAGGGAATTTCCGAATCGGAGTGTCTGGAAATCCTGAAAAATAAATTTCCGGATCTTTCCCTTGCAGAAAAGGAGCAAGAGGCGAAAGATACGGCCGACAAAGCTGACAGAAGAATTGCGGTGATCGGAATCGGGATGGGCAGCAGGGACTGCAGAACCATGACGCAGGAGGCGGCGGAATACTGTCGGCACGCGGATCTGCTGATCGGCGCCGGACGCATGCTGGAGGCTGTCGCAGCTCCCGGACAGCGGACTGTGAAGGAATACCGCCCTGAAGAGGTCTCCCGGCTGATTCGGGAGGACACGAAGAGCAGGCAGATCGCGGTTCTTCTGTCCGGAGATGTCGGGTTTTTCAGCGGCGCAAAAAAACTGCTTCGCGTTCTTCCAGAGCAGACGGAGGTGATGTCCGGCATCTCTTCCCTGATTTATTTCTGCGGAAAACTGCGGGAATCCTGGGATGATGTCTGTATTACAAGCAGCCACGGAAGAGACTGCAACCTGATCGGTGAAATCTGCCGGAACGAAAAGGTCTTCAGCATACTTGGCACCGAGAACGCGGTGCGGAACCTGTGCCGGAGCCTTCTGGATTACGGCATGACAGACCTGCGGATCGAGATCGGAGAGAACTTAAGCTACCCGGAAGAGAAGGTTCTGCACGGCACTCCGGAAGACTTTGTGAATTATTCCGGGAGCGCGCTCAGCGTCCTGCTGGTGCACAATCCGAAGCCGGACTGTTTTGTCACACAGGGAATCTCGGACGAGTCTTTTGAGAGGGACAAGGTTCCCATGACGAAGGAGGAGATTCGGGAGATTTCTGTCAGCAAGCTTCGCCTGACAGACCGC
>CACVSR010000104.1 GCA_902756775.1 uncultured Lachnospiraceae bacterium
ACTCCAAAAAGATCTACTTTGACGCTATGGACATTGCGCTTGAGGCGTGTCTGACTCTGGCCAGGAGATATCGTTCGCTGGCAGAAGAAAAAGCAAGAAATGCAGCGACGGAGGAGGATCGGGCACGATTTATGCTGATGGCGGACACCCTCGCGAAAGTCCCGGAGAACGGAGCGGAAGATTTATATGAGGCGCTTCAGTCTTTTATACTTATTTGGCAGACCATGTGTCTGGAACAGACCCCGAATCCCTACGCCTTTTCCGTCGGCAATGCGGATCGGATTTTTGAACCGTACCGTCAGGCAGAAGGTACTGACAGAGAAATGACAGCAGCACTTTTTAAACACTTGCTGGTATTTTTCAACGTGGCGGATCGCAGTTGGGCTATCTCTCAAAACCTCTTGATCAGCGGGAAATCTGTTGACGGCGAGGATCTGACAAATTTGTCTTCCTACGCGTTGATGGATGCCTATTACGATATGAATCTTCCTCAGCCGATATTGTCAGCAAAGCTTCATAAAAACACCCCGGAAGAGCTTTATAAAGAGATGGGGAAATTTTTCTTTACACCAGGGTGTCTTACACCTTCGCTTTTTAATGATGATTCCGTTCAGAAAATTGAGAGCGAACGCAACCACGTGAAAAAGGAGGATCTGGAGGATATTGCAGTTGCCGGATGTCAGGAACCACTGATCATGGGAAAAGATAACGGAAATACAACAAACAGCTGGCTTAATCTAGGAAAAATATTGGAATTATCTGTTAACGGAGGCGTTTCCGAGTTAACCGGAAGAAGATTTGGACCTTCTGATGAGGAAAACGGATACCATAGTAAGCTTGAGGTTCTGAAGGATATTCGTAATCTTTTCTATAAAAATGTGAAGAAATACACAGACCGCATGGTTGCCTGCGCCAATGCAGCTTCCGGGGCGATAGGGCTTCTGCAGGTTCCATTTCTCTCAACGATGATGGGGGGAGTGGAGAGTGGAATAGACTGTCGTGACACAAAGCGCCAAGGTACCCGATATAATGGAAGTGGATGCCTGATTCACGGATTGTCAGTTGTGGCAGATTCTTTTATAGCCATTGATATGCTTGTCCGGGAAAGGCCTCAGGATGCGGACAGGATGGTAGAAGCGCTCCGCACCAATTTTGAGAATGATGAGGAAATGCATCAGTATTTGCTGACTGCACCCAAATTTGGCAACAATATTCCGCTGGTAGACAATGAGGCGGCGGAGATCGCAAAACGTGTCAGTGACATTGTGGACAGTAAAAAGAATTATCTTGGCAATCCGTTCCGAGCGGACTGGTCGTCACCGTCTACGCATCTGCTCTACGGATACTGGGTTGGCGCAACCCCGGATGGAAGAAAAGCGAGAGAAGAACTGAACTATGGTGTGGATCCGCTTTTTGGCGATGCAACACAGGGACTGGGGTTCCGGATGCTGTCAAATATGAAGATTCCGTTTGAAACATTCAACGGAGGCTATGCTTCCCATCTGGGTATTAATCCTAATTATTTCAAAGAACCGACGTACGAGGGAAAAGGGAAGGAGTTTCGGAATAAGATAATTGAACCTCTCTTCTATAATCCGAAAAATGACAAACTTTCTCCATTTTACCTGTATGTAAATGTGACAACGCCGGAGATGTTGAGAAAAGTTCTTGCAAATCCGAAAAAATATGCGCCCAGTGGTGTTTACATCATGCGAATTCATGGGACATTTGTGAATTTCCTTGATCTGTCTCCGGATATTCAGGAAGATATCATCGCCAGACTGGATCCGGATTCGACAAGTATGGCAAGTTAAGTAGTTTTATGCTATCTCGTAGAATGACTTTATATCAATATCAGAAGTTGAATAATAAAAGTTGCTGTATTTTGCCCTTCATAACGGATTTAATAATTTCGCCTCGCTTCAACAGCGAGGCATTTTCAACACTATCAGGTAAAAGACAGAGCTTTGAACCGTTGATCTGACAACATGAGTTTATTGAAGGGACTGAACCACTTTCTTTATGGGGGTGAGAGCTTTTACATGTTCTTGTGCAATTTGCACTACTTGCCTGGATAAAAATTATGTGTTTCGTGAAAAATCAATTAGTACGCGCTGAATTGTTGACTAAAACAGTCAACAAATATATATTGATATTATCAAGATATCTTTGCAAAGATTTATATACCAGAAATGGCAGAAAACTATGATTACAAACGAAACCGATTATGCAATCCGATTGATACGTGCGCTGGAGGACGGGCAGGTGCATTCTGTGAAAGTGGTTTGTGAAGAGGAAAACATTCCCTTAAAATTTGCCTATAAAATTCTGGGAAAACTCAGGGACGCGGGAATTGTTTCAAACACCAGTGGAGTGCATGGCGGCAGCAGGCTGACCGGGGATCTCCGTCAGTTTACGCTTCTGGACCTGATGGGAATTTTGGAAAACAGATCTGAGCTTCGAAAATGTCTTGTACCGGGATACCGGTGCGACTGGAAGGATAAAAAAAACTGCTCCTGCCAGGTGCAGGAGGGACTTTTAAAAATTCAGAAAAAGATTGACAGAGAGCTGAGCTGCTATTCCATCTACGATCTTTTGCACGGTAATCCGGATCTCAAAGAATAACAACAAATGGACAGTGAATTAGAAAAGGAGGACTGCTATGCAATTCAAATGTTCGGAGAAACATGAAAAATTCCGCGAAGAAATCAGGGCATTTGCGGAAGCGGAGATCAAGCCCTATGCGTTCCAGTGGGACAGGGAAAATCATTTTCCCGGAGATGTGGTCAAAAAAATGGCGGGTAACGGCTGGATGGGACTTCCTTATCCAGAGAAATACGGAGGGGCAGGAAAAGACATTCTGACCTATTCCATTGCAGTGGAAGAGCTTGCACGGGTGGATGCCGGAACAGGTGTTATCCTTTCCGCCCATGTCTCGCTGGGGAGCTGGCCGATTTATGCCTTTGGAACAGAGGAACAGAAGATGAAGTATCTGGTTCCTCTGGCAAAAGGAGAGAAGCTTGGCGCCTTTGGCCTTACGGAATCGAACGCAGGTTCGGATGCCGGAGGGACAGAGACTACCGCGGTTCTGGACGGAGACTTTTATATTCTGAATGGAGAGAAAATATTTATCACAAATGGCGGCGAGGCGGACACCTACGTGATCTTTGCGGTCACGACGCCGGGAATCGGAACAAGGGGAATCAGCGCGTTTATCGTAGAGAAAGGATGGGAAGGATTTACCTTTGGTGATCACTATGACAAGATGGGAATTCGGTCTTCTGCCACCGCCCAGCTGATCTTCCAGGATGTTAAAGTTCCGAAGGAGAATCTGCTCGGAAAAGAAGGGGAAGGCTTCCGTATTGCCATGGCGACGCTGGATGGAGGCAGAATAGGTATTGCCTCGCAGGCCCTGGGAATTGCGCAGGGAGCTTATGAAAGCTGCATGACGTACGCAAAGGAGAGGGTTCAGTTTCATAAGCCGATTGCTTTTCAGCAGGCCATCGGTTTTAAGATCGCCGATATGGCTACGCGTATCCGGGCGGCCAGAATGCTTGTCTACAGCGCTGCAGAATTAAAGCAGAACGGAGAACCATACGGTATGGAAGCGGCTATGGCCAAGCAGTATGCCTCGGATGCCGCTGTTCGGATCTCCGAGGAGGCGGTTCAGATTTACGGTGGGAACGGCTATCTGCGGGGAATGGATGTAGAGCGGATGTACCGCGACGCCAAGATTACCCAGATCTACGAGGGAACAAATGAAATTATGCGTGTGGTTATTTCCGGCCATCTGCTGGGAAAACCGCCGAAAAAGGAGAGCGCGGGGGCTGTACAGGCAGAAAGCGCCGGGATTACCGGCCCGCGTAAAAAACAGATTTTCAAGAAAGGCACCGCCCAGGAAAGGGTAGATGCCCTGGTGGAGAACCTGAAGGCGGACGGCTATGATTTTACGGTCGGAATTCCGGCGGATACCCCGATCAGCAAGGCGGAAAGAGTCGTCTCTGCCGGCCGTGGAATCGGCGATAAAGAAAATATGAAGCTGATCCGTGATCTTGCGGAGGCTGCCGGTGCTGCGATCGGTTCCTCGCGTCCGGTTGCGGAGACACTTCAGTATGTTCCGATGGACCGCTATGTAGGGATGTCCGGACAGAAATTCCACGGCAATCTGTATATAGCCTGTGGTATCTCCGGGGCAGTGCAGCATCTGAAGGGGATCATTGACGCTTCTACGATTGTGGCTGTCAATAACAACGCCAATGCCCCGATTTTCAAAAACTGCGATTACGGCATTGTCGGAGATATCAGGGAAATTCTTCCTCTCCTTTCGGAAGCGCTGGATACTGGTGCCAAAAAGCAGGCGCCGCCCATGAAAAAGATCCGAAGAGCAGAGCCGAAGAAGGAAAAAACGTCTTACAAAATTATGGTCTGTGATGGATGCGGGTATGAATATGATCAGGCAAAAGGAGATCCGTCCGCAGATATCGCGCCGGGGACACCGTTTGAAAAACTACCGGACGACTGGGTATGTCCGGAGTGTGCCGAGCCAAAGGCGCATTTCCAGGAAGCCTGACTATGACGGGCGTCCTGCTGTTTTGGTACCAGTCGGTACTGAGATCGGTGTATATGTTTGTATCTATTCAGTAGTAAGGGAAGAAATAGAAGTCCTGAAAAGACCAGGATAACAAGGACAGGAAAACAACCGGGAAAACCGGGTTAAAAACGTAAGCGAATGTCAGACAGGAGGTCTCACATGCATATTGTTAGAAAAGTGACAGATAATTTATACTGGATCGGCGCCAATGACCACAGGCTGACGCTGTTTGAAAACATTCATCCGATTCCGGAAGGAGTCAGTTATAACTCCTATCTTCTGCTGGATCGGAAAACAGTAATGTTCGATACGGTGGACTGGGACGGATGCCGCCAGATGATGGAAAATCTGGAGTATGTCCTGGACGGAAGGGAACTGGATACGGTAGTGGTCAACCACTGGGAGCCGGATCATGCCGCATCTCTTCAGGTGGTGCTGAACCGTTATCCGAAAGCGGAAATTATCAGTACAGAAAAAGGCTTTATGCTGATGAAACAGTTTGGATTTCATGCCGACGGCCATAAAACAATCACAGTAAAAGAAGGAGACAAAACCTGTTTCGGAGAACATACGGTCACATATCTGGAAGCTCCCATGGTGCACTGGCCGGAGGCGATGGTCACACTGGATCTTACAAACGGGGCACTGTTTTCCGCGGATGCCTTCGGTTCTTTCAAGGCTCTGGACGGCAGGCTGTTTAATGATGAGGTAAATTATGACCGGGACTGGATTGACTCTAACCGTCGTTATCTGACTAACATTGTCGGGAAATACGGTCCGCATATCCGGAAACTGCTGAACAAGGCGGCGCCGGTTCTGGATCAGATTAAGTTTATCTGTCCGCTTCATGGTCTGGTCTGGAGAAACAATCTGGACTATCTGCTGGATAAATACAATCACTGGGCATCCTATGAACCGGAAGAGAAGGGAGTCATGATCGTCTATGCCTCCATGTACGGAAATACCGAGCAGGCGGCGCAGGCAATCGCGGCAAAGCTGGCAGAAAAAGGGATCCGGAATGTTTCTCTGTTTGATGTTTCCAGCACCCATGTATCCTATCTGATTGCGGAGGTGTTTCGCGTCAGCCATGTGATCCTTGCCTCCTGCACCTATAATCTGGGAATCTTTCCGCCGATGCTGAATTTCCTGGAGGATATGAAAGCGCTGAATGTGCAGAACAGGGTATTTGC
>CACVSR010000105.1 GCA_902756775.1 uncultured Lachnospiraceae bacterium
ACCGATCACGCCGAAGGTAAGCCAGAAAACCAGTCCCATAATCAGAATAAAGGACGGTATGGCCGTATATTTTCCCGTCAGGACTCTGTCGATCTTCAGACTCCGGAGATGCTCTTTGCTCTCGTGAGGTCTCACCACGGTTGCGGCGACCAGCCTCCGGATAAACTGAAAGCGCATGTCGGCGATGGCGGCGGTACGGTCCAGCCCGCGCTCATCCTCCATCTGTACGATGATGTGCTCGATCATCTCTTTTTCATTCTGATCCAGCTTCAGCGCATCCATGACCAGCTTATCGTTTTCACACAGCTTGGTCGCCGCAAAACGAACCGGTATATCGGCTGCCTGCGCATGATCCTCAATCAGGTGCATAATCGCGTGCAGACAGCGGTGCACGGCACCGCCGTGGTCATTTTTATCGCAGAAATCGGTGCAGCCCGGACACTCCTGGTAGTGCGCGATATGCAGGGCATGTTTCACCAGCTCCTCTACCCCTTCTCCCTTCACCGCGGAAATCGGGACGACAGGGATTCCCAGCATGGACTCCATCAGGTTTACCCGGACGGAGCCGCCGTTTCGGCGCAGCTCGTCCATCATGTTCAGCGCAAGAACGACCGGCCGGTCCAGCTCCATCAGCTGCATTGTCAGGTACAGGTTGCGCTCGATGTTTGTGGCGTCCACGATATTGATAATGGCCGTCGGCTTTTCCCCGATGATGAACTGGCGGGTTACAATTTCTTCATCTGTGTAGGGTGACATGGAATAGATGCCGGGCAGGTCGGTGATCTCCGTGTTGGGGTGTCCCTTGATGGCTCCGCTTTTCCGGTCAACCGTCACGCCGGGGAAATTGCCGACATGCTGATTGGCACCCGTCAGCTGGTTAAACAGGGTTGTTTTTCCGCAGTTCTGGTTGCCGGCCAGGGCAAAGGTCAGCCGGGCGTCGTCCGGAAGCGGATGCTCGCCCTTTTTTACATGATATCGGCCGCCCTCGCCAAGACCGGGATGCTCCAGAAGAGAGGAGCCCGGTTCATCCGAGCCCTCTCCTTTAAGAAATGTGCCTTTGGGAGAAACAGTTCCCGCGGACGCCGCCCTGGCGGCGGATCCTTTTTTTTCGTCCGCGTTCAGAGGGCGGACGGTTATTTTTTCCCCGTCGGCGACCCGCAGGGTCAGTTCATAGCCTGCCACCTTCAGCTGCATGGGATCGCCCATGGGGGCATATTTTTCAAGCGAGACCTCCACGCCGGGGATCAGACCCATATCCAGAAAATGCTGCCGCAAGGCGCCTTCTCCGCCGACGGCTGTAATGATGCCGGATTCCCCGATGGCAAGGCCGGTCAGGGTATTGTTCTGCTGTATCACTGCTGCAAATCCCTCCATTGAAGAAGATCAGAACTATTTTCGGGAGAATACGCCATTTCTCCGGCATGCTCTGATTTATTGTTTACGTTCTCCCGGTTAGTCTAGCACAACTTCTCCATCAGGACAACCAGGCTGAAAAATCCGGAACTGTGGTTTTTCCTGAAAAAGCATAGTATAATATATTTCCGTAGAGGACAGAAGGAAGGCTTGTAATTATGACAATATCTGTTAAAAACGAAAAAAATGAAGAAAAGGATACCTATACAGAAGCCCTGGAGGCTTTGAAAAACGATCCGGATATCCGGGTTATGAGGCAGTTCAGGCAGCATACAGTAAGCAATACCTTCAATCACGTCTGCCATGTGGCCAGGATGAGCCATAAAATAGAAAAAAAGCTGCATGTAAAGGTAGATGAGAAGTCTCTGCTTCGCGGGGCTGTCCTGCACGATTATTATCTGTATGATTTCAGGGAGCATCCCATGAGCGCATACCGGCACGGAACATCTCACGCAGGCACGGCGCTGAAAAACGCGGAGGAAAAATTTAATCTGAATGAGACAGAGAAGAATATTATCTACAGCCACATGTGGCCGCTGAATCTGACGCACATTCCGAGATGCAGGGAGGCGTGGATTGTTACACTGGCGGATAAGATCTGCGCGTTCGAGGAGATGGTTCTGCACATAAATTTCTCAGAGGGGTAAAGCAATGGCCAGATATATCAGGTATCTGAAAAACCGGATTCGTCTGAACAGACGGACGTTTATCTTATATACGGTTCTGCGCGCGCTGGTTCTTTTCTGTATGATCCGGCAGATCTTTGTGCGGAATTATGAGGGAGTAGGGATATGCCTCTTGTCTCTGCTCCTTTTTCTTGCGCCGAGTTTTATGGAGGACAATCTGGAAATAGAAATTCCCCCGCTGTTTGAGGGAATCATCTATCTTTTCATTTTTGCGGCGGAAATTCTGGGAGAGGTGGATAATTTTTACACCAATCTTCCGGGGTGGGACACCATGCTGCATACGATTAACGGGTTTCTCTGCGCAGCGGTAGGTTTTTCTCTGATTGATCTGCTGAACCGGCACAGCAAAAGGATTCAGCTTTCTCCGCTTTACCTGTGTCTGGTGGCATTTTGTTTCTCTATGACAGTCGGAGTCTGCTGGGAGTTCATCGAGTGCGCGGGAGATCTTTTCTTCGGACAGGATATGCAGAAGGACTTTATTGTCAGACAGTTTCAGTCTGTTACCCTGGATCCCACACATTCCCAGATCCCGGTCGCGGTAAAAAACATCGAAAAAACGGTGATTTATACCGCTTCCGGAAAAACATACACCATTTCCGGAGGCTATCTGGACATCGGAATTCTGGATACGATGAAGGATCTGCTGGTAAATTTTATCGGTGCGCTGGTGTTCAGCCTGTTCGGCTACCGTTATCTGAAGAAAGCGGGGAAAAATCCTGCACGTTACGCAAAAATTGCCGAGAACCTGATCGTGCGTGCGGTGGATAAGAACGGGAAACCTGTGGAGACCGTGCCGGTGGAAGAGGGGGATCCGCTTCCGGAAGAAGCAGGGGAAGAGAAGAAGGCATCCGGACAGGGTATGAAAACGGAGGAGAAAGGGACAGAAAAGAAGGAAGAACAGCGCCCGGCACCCGACGATGAAGAAAAAAAGGAGAGAAAGTGGCATCTGCGGCGTCTCGACAGAAAGCTGGTTTCCAGCGGGCATGTCCTGGATTTTTACCATGATGTCATGGAACTTCCGGACGGAAAAAAGGAGATCTGGGATTTTGTCGCTCACAGGAAAAAGGGAGGAGCCTGCGTTGTCCCGGTTCTTCCGGATGGAAAGATCCTTCTGATCCGCCAGTTCCGTCCCGCTATTGGCAGAGAAACCCTGGAACTTCCCGCAGGGGCAAAAAATTCCTACGAGGAGGATACGGCGGTAACAGCCCTGCGCGAGCTGGAGGAGGAAACCGGCTATACCTGTGACCAGTTGACCCCGCTGCTGAAGCTGCAGACCGCGGTTGCCTGGTGCGATGAAAGTACGGAGGTTTATCTGGCGGAACCGGTAGAAAAAAAGGGTGTGCAGCAACTGGATGAGGCGGAGGAAATCAGCCTGGAGAGCTATTCGCCGGAGGAACTGAGACGAAGGATTGAGAGCGGAGAGATTCAGGATTCCAAGACGGTGGCGGGCATTCTGGCGTATCTTCTGGAACAAAAAGAAGATTAAACAGACAGAAATGCTGTATTCTTTTTCCCTTGTGTGGTAGGATATTTCCATATACGGACAAATGTCCGCAGAGGGAGGAGAAAAGTATGGCTGTTCTTAATTTTTTCAAAAGCGTAGGTAAAAAATACAATTCCATGAGTCTCATTCTGCGAATTGTCATCGGTATGGGGATCGGAATCGTGCTGGCTCTTCTGGTTCCAGGAGCGGCCTGGATTGCCGTATTCGGAGATCTTTTTGTCGGCGCGCTGAAGGCGATCGCCCCGGTTCTTGTCTTTGTGCTGGTTGCCGGCGCGCTGGCACAGGGTGGCAGCCGTCTGGACAGGCGTTTCGGTATGGTTCTCTGGCTGTATATGTTCAGTACATTTTTGGCAGCAGTTGTTGCGGTGACCGGGAGTTTTGCGTTTCCACAGACCCTTGTTTTTACCGAGGCGGCGCAGGCGGATGCCATTCCGCAGGGAATCGGCGAGGTACTTCATAATGTCCTGATGAACATCATCGCCAATCCGTTTTCCGCCTTTATCAATGCCAATTACATCGGCATTCTGTTCTGGGCTGTTATGTTCGGACTGGGTATGAAAAAATTCGCCTCGGATAGCAGCAAAGTCTTTATGGCAAATGTGTCGGATGCCATCTCCCAGGTGGTACGCTGGATTATCAATCTGGCTCCCTTCGGGATCATGGGACTGGTGTTTAATACGGTCTCCACAAACGGCCTGACTGTCTTTACCGTCTACGGAAAACTTCTGCTTCTGCTGGTAGGCTGTATGCTGGCCGTCTCTCTGGCGGTGGACCCGCTGATCGCGGCGCTGTACCTCCGGCGGAATCCATACCCGCTGGTTTTCAAATGTCTGCGGGAAAGCGGGATCACCGCCTTCTTTACCAGAAGTTCCGCGGCAAACATTCCGATCAATATGGCACTGTGTGAAAAAATGGGTCTGGATAAAGACATGTATTCTGTCTCCATACCGCTGGGAGCTACCATCAATATGGACGGGGCCGCGGTAACTATCACAGTTATGACGCTGGCGGCGGCTCATACCCTGGGAATTTCCGTGGATATTCCGACGGCGCTTGTTCTGAGCGTGCTGTCTACGCTTGCGGCCTGCGGTGCGTCCGGCGTGGCAGGCGGGTCTCTGCTGCTGATCCCGATGGCATGCTCGCTGTTTGGAATATCCAACGATATCGCCATGCAGGTGGTGGGAGTCGGCTTTATCATCGGTGTTGTTCAGGACAGTGTGGAGACGATGCTGAATTCTTCCGGCGATGTCATGTTCGCGGCGACCGCGGAATTCTGTGCCTGGCAGAAAGCGGGAAAACCGCTGCCGGCATTCATGTACTCGAAAAGAGAGAGGAAAAGGCTCGGTCTTTCGGACAAATGAGGAAGGGTTTGTTGACATGTCGGAGTGTCTGCCATAAAATCACCTTATGCGTTTTTTTATAATTCCGGGCAGGCAGATGTTCCCTGCGGCCTGAAAAAATGAGGGAGAAGATAACAAATGAATGAAAAAGAAGCCAAACGGGTGAAAAGAGACAGGATCGCCCTGCTGATTGCTGTCGTCTGTGTGATCGCTGTCCTTGTAACCGGGGCGGTGACCACCAGTCAGGATACGGTTCAGGAATCTTTCTGGGCGCTGGTTCCGCCGATTATTGCCATTGCGCTGGCGCTTGTTACCAAGGAGGTTTACAGTTCCCTGTTTATCGGAATTCTTTCCGGAGCGATGCTGTATTCCGGCTTCAGCTTTGAGGGTACCCTGACACATACGTTTCAGGACGGCGTGATCTCTGTTCTTTCGGATTCTTACAATGTCGGCATCCTGGTATTTCTGGTTATTCTGGGTATCATGGTCGCCATGATGAACCGCGCCGGAGGTTCAGCGGCGTTTGGCCAGTGGGCTTCCAGACATATTAAGACAAGGGCAGGCGCACAGTTTGCGACGATTGCCCTGGGTGTTCTGATCTTTATTGATGACTATTTTAACTGCCTGACGGTGGGAAGCGTTATGCGTCCGGTGACGGACAAGCATCAGGTCTCCCGCGCGAAGCTGGCCTATCTGATCGACGCCACGGCGGCTCCGGTCTGCATCATCGCGCCGATCTCCTCGTGGGCTGCCGCGGTCTCCGGCTTTGTAGAGGGCAAAAACGGAATCGCTTTGTTTGTACAGACGATCCCGTATA
>CACVSR010000106.1 GCA_902756775.1 uncultured Lachnospiraceae bacterium
AGGAGAAGAACCTCAGAAGAAGCGGAAGGCGTAGAGCAAAGTATCCAATCAGCAAGAGGAGCCGTAAGAGAAGAACCTCAGGAGAAGCTTAAGACGTAGAGCAAAGTATCCAATCAGCAAGAGGAGCCGTAGGAGAAGAACCTCAGAAGAAGCGGAAGGCGTAGAGCAACGCTAATCAGCAAGAGGAACCGTAAGAGAAGTGCTACAGAAGAAGGATGGAGGAGCAGCAAGATGACGATTCTGGATGAACTGGCCGAATATGCCAGATACCGAACAGAAGAGGCGGAGAAGAAAGTCCCGGCGGCGGAGCTTCGGCGGCAGGCGGAAAGCCTGAATGCGGAGACCGGTTTTCCGTTTTATAAGGCGCTGGCCGCGGAGGGGATGTCCTTTATCTGCGAGGTGAAGAAGGCGTCTCCGTCCAAAGGACTGATTGCGGAGGAGTTTCCATATCTGCAGATTGCACGGGAATATGAACAGGCCGGTGCTTCTGCCATCTCCTGTCTGACCGAACCGAAATGGTTCCTGGGCAGTGACCGGTATCTGCAGGAAATCGCCGGGACGGTGACGATCCCGGTTCTCCGAAAGGATTTCACGGTCGATCCCTATATGATCTGGCAGGCAAAGCTGCTGGGGGCATCTGCGGTTCTGCTGATCTGTGCCATTCTGGATGAGGGCGAGCTGCGGGAATACCGGGAGATTGCGCTTTCCCTGGGGCTCTCGGCGCTGGTAGAGGCTCACGATGCGTCGGAAGTAGAGAAAGCGCTGCGTGCAGGGGCGGATATTGTGGGGATTAACAACCGAAACCTGAAGGATTTTACGGTGGATATTCACAATTCCGCAAATCTCCGTCCGCTGATTCCCGGAGATGTTCTGTGTGTCTCAGAGAGCGGAATCCGCTCTGCGGAGGATGTCGGGGTTCTCTGGAAAAACGGCACGGATGCGGTACTGATCGGGGAGACGCTGATGCGCAGCCGCGATAAGAAGCGGGAGCTGGAGGTTCTGCGGAGCAAGTGCCATGACTGAATCTGGAGAAGAAGGAACTGGAGCCGGAGCTTCTTTGGAGTAAATGCCATGGTTGAATCCGGAGAAGAAGAACTGGAACTGGAGCTTCACCGGAGCAAGTGCCACGACTGAATCTGGAGAAGCGGGAAAGAGAGCTTCTCCGAAGCAGGCAGGGTGACGGAATTCTTGCGTGAGACGGAAAGATGGAGAGAGGAGGCACCGGTGGCGGAGAAAACAAAAATCAAGCTGTGCGGAATGCGCCGTCCGGAGGATATTCTCGCAGTCAATCAGGCAAAACCGGATTATATCGGCTTTATCTGCAGCAGGAGATTCTGGCGGCATATTTCTCTGGAAGAAGCAGCGGTACTGAAAAGAATGCTGGATCCCGGCATTCAGGCGGTTGGAGTTTTTGTGGATGAACCCTATGAGGAAATAGCCGGATGGCTGAAAAAGGGCGTGATTGATCTGGTGCAGCTGCACGGAGAGGAGGATGAGTACTATATCCGCCAGCTGCGGAAGGTCATGCTGTTTCAGGAAACCCTGGTACCGGTGATTCAGGCATTCCGTGTAAAAACAGAAAAAGATCTCCTGCGGGCCGGACACAGCATTGCGGATTATATTCTGCTGGACAGCGGTGCCGGAAGCGGTGTAACGTTTGACTGGTCACTGCTGGATAGTATGGACCGCCCTTATTTTCTGGCGGGCGGCCTGGGGCCGGATAATGTGGCAGAGGCAATCCGGAGATTTCACCCGTATGCGGTGGATATGAGCAGCAGTCTGGAGACGGAGCGGAAGAAAGACCCGGAAAAAATCCGGAGGGCCGTCCGGGAGGCGAGAAACGCCGCCGGATGCAGGTAGGCTGGCAGGATCTTCTGCATTTTTTGCAGGAGCAAACAGATAAAGGAGGAAATTATGACAAACCCGAAAGGCAGATTTGGAGAATTTGGAGGACAGTATGTGCCGGAAACCCTGATGAACGAGCTGATTCATCTGGAACAGGCGTATGAGCATTATAAAAACGATCCGGAGTTTGTGGCGGAACTGGACGACCTGATGAAAAATTATGCAGGCAGGCCGTCGCTGCTCTACGAAGCAAAGAAAATGACTGCCGATCTGGGTGGAGCGAAAATTTATCTGAAAAGAGAGGATCTGAATCACACCGGTGCCCACAAGATCAATAACTGCCTCGGTCAGGTCCTTCTGGCCAAAAAGATGGGAAAGACCCGTGTGATCGCCGAGACCGGTGCCGGACAGCACGGGGTGGCAACGGCGACGGTTGCCGCTCTTCTGGACATGGAGTGTGAAATTTTTATGGGAGAGCTGGACTGCCAGCGCCAGAAGCTGAATGTATACCGCATGGAGCTGCTGGGAGCGAAGGTGCATCACGTAAAAAGTGGCTCCATGGTACTGAAGGATGCCGTAAACGAGGCCATGCGTGAGTGGGCCGGCAGGGTGGAGGACACGCACTATGTGCTTGGATCCGTCATGGGGCCGCATCCGTTTCCGACGATTGTAAGAGATTTCCAGGCGGTTATTTCGAAAGAGGCCAGGGAGCAGATTCTGGAAAAAGAGGGAAAGCTCCCGGCGGCGGTGATCGCCTGCGTGGGAGGCGGATCCAATGCCATCGGCGCTTTTTATCACTTTATTCCGGACAAAGAAGTGCGGCTGATCGGCTGCGAGGCGGCCGGGCGCGGCGTGGATACCAGCGAAACGGCAGCTACCATAGCTACCGGAAAGATGGGCGTGTTCCATGGGATGAAATCGCTGTTCTGTCAGAATGAATACGGGCAGATCGACAAGGTATACTCCATTTCGGCAGGTCTGGATTATCCGGGGATCGGTCCGGAGCACGCGTATCTGAACAGCATCGGACGCGCGCAGTATGTTCCGGTTACCGATGACGAGGCGGTAGATGCCTTTGAATATTTGTCCAGAACAGAGGGGATTATTCCGGCAGTGGAGAGTGCACATGCGGTTGCCTATGCCAGAAAGCTGGCGCCGGCCATGAGCAGAGACCAGAGCATCATCATCTGCCTGTCGGGGCGTGGAGATAAGGATGTGGCTTCAATCGCAAAATACAGAGGAGTGGAAATTGATGAGTAAGAAAATAGCGGATGCATTCAAAAACGGTAAGGCATTTATTCCATTCATAACAGCAGGAGATCCCAGTCTGGAAAAGACAAAGGAATTTGTTCTGGCCATGGAAAAGGCGGGTGCCGACCTGGTGGAAATCGGAATCCCTTTTTCCGATCCCATCGCGGAGGGAGTGGTTATTCAGGAGGCGGATCTCCGGTCACTGGAGGCAGGCACCACGACAGACGGGGTGTTTGAAATGGTAGCGGAACTCCGGAAAGAGACGGACATGCCGCTGGTGTTTATGACGTATCTGAACATTGTTTTTTACTATGGGTACGAAAAATTCTTTTCCAACTGTGAAAAAGTCGGAATATCGGGTATTATAATACCTGACATGCCTTACGAGGAAAAAGGAGAGTGCGAGGCAATCGCCGCCGGCCACGGTGTGGAGCTTGTCTCCATGGTCGCACCGACCTCCGAGGAGAGAATCCGGATGATCGCTTCCGATGCGCACGGCTTTCTCTACGTGGTTTCTTCCATGGGCGTGACCGGCGTCCGCGCGGAAATCCGAACTGATTTGGATTCTATGCTGAAGGCGATCCGCCAGGCGACAGATCTTCCGGCTGCCATCGGCTTTGGCATCAATACGCCGGAACAGGCGAAAAAAATGTCGGAAATTGCGGACGGAGTGATTGTGGGAAGCGCTATTGTAAAACTGGTGGCGAAATACGGAGAAAATGCCACGCCTTATATCGCCGAATATGTAAAGAGCATGAAGAATGCCATTCGCTGAATGCGGAAAATCTGCGGAGTCCGGGAAGTAAGAAACTTTTTGGCGCGGGCAAAACGCGGGTGGAGAATGGTACCCGTCAACGAAATCCGGGAGATGATAATCTGCAGCATGCCGGGCGGGTAAGGCGCCGGATGGGGTGCAGCATGGTCAGTCGCAGAAAAGGGCGTGAAAAATAGTATCCGTCAGCCGCAGAAAGGGGCTTACGGTGAAACTTGAAAAATATATGGGCTGCTCGAAGGCCGCCAGAAAGCTTGTACCGGCGGATCTGGTTCTGAAAAATGCGAAGATTGTCAATGTTTTTACGGATCGTGTGGAGGAAGGAAACATTGCCATTACCAACGGAATGATCGTCGGGATCGGCGATTTTGCCGGAAAAGAGGAAATCGACCTGAAAGGCCAGTATGTGACCTCCGGTTTTATTGACGCGCATCTCCACCTGGAGTCAACGCTTGTCAATCCGCAGGTGTTGATCAATAAGGCGGAGGAGCACGGAACCACGACCTTTATTGTGGATCCGCATGAGGTGGCAAACGTCTCCGGCACAGACGGCATTGATTATCTGCTTTCCCAGACAGAGAATCTGCCGGCGCATGTCTATGTGATGATTGCCTCCTGTGTTCCCGCCACTCCAATTGATGATAATGGCTGTACGCTGCACGCGGAGCAGATGAAGAAGTATCTGGACAACCGCCGGGTTCTCGGTCTGGGCGAGGTGATGGACTGCATGTCCGTGATCAACGGGGACCCGTCTATGAACGAAAAGATTGAGCTTTTTGACGGCAAGGTCAAGGACGGGCATGCCCCGAATCTTTCGGATGAGGAGCTGGCGGCCTATGTCATTGCCGGGGTCACCACGGATCACGAGGGAACCACTTACGAGTATGTGATGAAGGAACGTTCCATGGGTATGACCTGCCATATCCGGGAGGGCAGCGCCGCGCGCAATCTGGAGATGATTGTCAAGGGCATTGTGGAAAACAACACCAATACGGAAGGGTTCTGCTTCTGTACGGATGATAAACACATTGAAGATATCACCCGCGAGGGAGATATTGACCATAATGTCCGGAAAGCTGTGAGTATGGGGATCAGTCCGATTGCCGCCGTTAAAATGGCGACCATCCAGCCGGCCAGGTGCTACGGGCTGCGCCGGACAGGAGCTGTCGCTCCCGGCTTTGACGCGGATCTGGTTGTGTGGGATTCCCTGAAGGAATTTCACGCGCAGATGGTCTTCTATAAGGGACAGCTGGTGCGTCCGCACCACAGAAAGGAACCGGTCTGCCCGCCCGCATTGATGGACACCATCCATGTGGGTCCGTTGGATCCGGAAAAGCTGAAACTGCGGGCAGACGGGACGCCCTTCCCGGTGATCGAGATGATACCGGGGCAGATCCTGACAAAAAGAAGAGATCTCGTTCTCCCCGCAGATCCGGACACCGGAATGTTTGCTCCCGATGGAAAAATTGATAAAATATCGGTATTTGAGCGCCATCATGCCACCGGAAAAGTCGGCGTCGGGGCGGTTTCCGGGTTTTGCCTGAGGGGAGGTGCTATTGCCTCCAGTGTCTCACACGACAGCCACAACATTATTGTCATCGGCGATAACGATGCGGATATTCTGGCTGCTGTCCGTGAAATCGAGCGGACGCACGGCGGCTACACCATTGTCCGGGACGGAGAAGTCTATGATACCCTGGAGCTACCGGTGATGGGGCTGATCTCGGACAAGAGCTATACCTATGTGAATAAAAAGCTGAGGCGGATGAT
>CACVSR010000107.1 GCA_902756775.1 uncultured Lachnospiraceae bacterium
CACGCTCATGGTAGAGATGGTAACCAGCGAGGGCATGCAGTTTGCCGCCACATCCGCCACGGTTCCTTCTGCCGCTCCGGATGCACCGGAGGAATCAGCCGAAGAAGAGGATGTGTCGGAAGAACCTGTTCCCTCTGTGGTAGAGGAGATGGTATCCTTGCCGGAATTTCCGTTTCCGCCGTCCTTACTTCCGCTTCCCTTGTTCCCGCTGTCTGCCGCTCCGGAGCTGTTATTCTCCGCTGTTGTCTCGATCGGATGAATCCGGTTTGCAATGGCATTTACCCCATAGGTAACAGTGCCCGCAATAAGGCCGAACACAAGCGCCATGGCAACAACGGTCGTCCATTTTCTTCCGGTTCCTGCCCCTGTTCCGCTGCGCCCCGCTTTTCCGGCTGCACGCTTTGCCGCCCGTTCCGCTTTTCTGCGGTTTTTCCGGGAGCTTGAAGGATTCGGATCCGCGTAAGGATTCTGTTGATAGGGCTGTCCCTGATAGGAGCTTCCCTGATAGGGATTTCCCTGCTGTCCATGGTTCTGACCGTGCGCACTGTTCTGGTACCCCGTACTGTTCTGATACGGATTGGAACCGCTGCGGTTATTGTAGGAACCGGACTGGGAAGAATGATCTCTCATTCCCCCATACTGCGTGTTGGAATAATGATTCTGTGAATGGCCTGAAGAGCTCTGTGTCTCCCAGAAATTCCCGCCGCTGCTGCTGTTCCATGGATTGTCTGCGCTGCCGGAATCCGCACTTTCTCCCCGCAACTTGGGATTTACCCAGCTGTAGGTTGTGCCCCCGTCCGCCGATGTGCCGCTGTCCGAAGATACGCCCTCGGTGCCGGAAGTCTTTCCGTTCTCCCGGTTTTCCCCTGCAGCATTACGATCCGCTGCATTTCCGGCATGGTTTCCGTTCTCTGTATTTCCGGATTCTGTGCCTTCTTCCGCCGGTTGGGTGTCAACGCCCTCCTGGTCCGATGCACCGGAGGATGCTGTATTCTCCTTCTCCGGTTCTGTGTTTTCCGCATAGTCTGTGTCTGTATGATTTTTTCTGTTATCCCATTCTTCACTCATGGTAATAGCCTTCCTTCTTTGTACTGTACCAGTAGTGTATGCGACAAATGTGTTTAGTGTATGCGACAAATGTGTTTTCCGTGTGATTAAACAGGTGTTATTTCGTGGTTTTCTTCCGGGAATCCGTCCTGTATAATTAGAGACTGGTAAACATCTGACTTTCTTTCAGGAGGTGCATGCTTTGCTTGCCGTTCAGATTGATCATGTGAAGAATTTTATGAGGGAACTTCTGCTTCAAGGTACTTTTGACAGCTTTCTGGTGTCGGAGGTTTCTATTACCACGTTTACTACATTTTCAATCGACGGGCAGCTGCACCCGGAATTTTTCGGTCCGGATAAGTGCGAAGCCCTGCAGGCGGAAAACCGCAGTTCCATTCTCTGGAAAGAGGCCAGACCCTATTGTCTGGGCATAATAAAAGGACAGCAGTCTCCGCTGTCCTTTCATATCGTTCTGCAGGCGGATTCCGCGCTTACCGCGCAGATATGCGCATCCGCAGGTCTTTCTTTTTCTCCGGAAGATATTTTCGGTCTGTTTCTGAACCTGCAGTTCCGGGGAGGAATCCTCTCTCTTACCACAGGCAGTTCTCTGAAGGTCTTTACACCGGACAAATCCCTGGATCATGCCTGGGACCGCTTTGTCCGCGAATGGCTGGAAAAGGAAGGAATCACGAATTGATTTTTTCCAGCAGTTCCCTGCAGATGGTGGCAATCTCTTTTCCGTCTGTCCGGATGACCACATCCGCCGCTTTCTCGTAGGCAGGGCGGCGCACTTCCATCAGTTCCCGGATGGCGGCCTCATTTTTCCGTCCGCGCAGAAGCGGTCGGCTGTCGGAGTTTTTGACTCTTTGCAGTATGGTCTCCGGTTCTGCGGTCAGCAGCACAATTTTCCCGCTGCGCCGCATGCAGTCCACATTTTCCTGGCGCATGGCCGCGCCGCCTCCGCAGGAAACTACCGTACCGCTCATCTTCTGCATGCTTTCCAGAAGCTCTGTCTCTATTTTCCGGAAATACGGCTCTCCCTTCTCCCTGAAGATATCCGCAATGGACATTTCCTCCTGCCGCGCAAGCTCATCATCCATCTCGATCAGGCGCATGCCATAATTTCTGTGCAGTTCTCTTGCGACCGTGGATTTCCCACAGCCCATAAACCCGATTAAAAAGATGTTGCCGCTGTTTTCCTGCTTTTTATCCATACCTGTTATTTACCCGTGCCGCACCCTTGCAGTTTTCTTCCGTACCAGCTGTACGAAACAGAAAACGTCCGGCGCGGTATGTCTCCTCTCTTCCGCTGCAAAATATTATGGTTGAGATGCCTCAGAGCATTTTCCTCCAAGGTGCATGCTTACTGACAACTGCTGGTTAGTGTACCATATCTCCCGCAGCTGCGCAAAGAGGGAACCGCGCTTTACACGAAAGCGGCGGTCCCCTCCGAAACAGTCTGATATTTTTCAAATTGTGTGGCCTTTTATTTTTCCTCGCCGGCCTGTGCGTTCTTCAGCAGAATGTCATTGCTTCGCTGAACGAACTTTGTCATCTCCTCCGGAGACAGCGGCTGGTTGCTCAGCATGGCCAGGTCGTAGACCTGCTCGCAGTACAGGCTGATATTTTCCGCGTCCTTATGGCTGTAAATGTAGGCGACCAGCGGATGTTTGGCGTTCAGAACCAGGGTTGCCTCCGGCTTGAACATATCGTCGTTTCCGGACATACCGTACATCTTCATCATATCGCTCATGCGGCGGCTTTCCTCGGAAAGCGTAATAATTGCTGCCACGGTGGTATCTTTCAGGTTTTCTGCCTTTACGGTCAGCTTGTCGTTGGAGACCGCCTTGCGGAACAGCTCCTGCAGATCCTTTGCCTCTTCCTCCAGCACCTTGCTGTCGTTTTCATCCTGCTTTTCCTTCAGGTCTTCGGTCAGATCCGCGTCGATTCTGCGGAAACGCACATTTTCGTTCTTCTGCTCCACATGGGAGATGAAAGGCGAATCGATGTTATGCTTCAGGAGCACCGCGTCCTTGCCCTGAGTCTTGAACATGTTGATGTACTGGCTCTGCTGGATCTGGTCTGTCACATAGAAGATCGTGACTTTTTCCTTTTCTTTCTCTTCTTCAGACTTTTCTTCTTTCTTCTCTTCTTCGCCGCTATTTGAAGTGTCCTCTTTCTTGTCTTTCTCTTCGGCCTTCTTTTCTTCCTCTGCCTTCTTTGCCGCCTTCTGCTCTTCGGTCATATTCTCATTGATGCAGTCCTGCAGCGTCAGGAATTTTCCGTCGATGTTCTCATACAGGATGTAATCCATCATCCGGTCGGAGAACTTTTCATCCTTCAGGCATCCGAATTTGATAAACGGGCTGATGTCATTCCAGTATTTCTCGTAATTCTCGCGGTCGGTCTTAAACATGCCGGCGAGCTTGTCCGCCACCTTCTTGGAGATGTAGTTGGAAATTTTCTGGACAAATCCGTCGTTCTGCAGCGCGCTTCTGGAAACATTCAGCGGAAGATCCGGACAGTCGATGACGCCCTTCAGGAGCATCAGATACTCCGGAATGACCTCCTTGATGTTATCGGCGATGAACACCTGGTTGTTGTACAGCTTGATTTTCCCTTCGATGGAATCATACTCCGTGTTGATCCGCGGGAAATACAGGATTCCCTTCAGGCGGAACGGATAATCCATGTTCAGATGAATCCAGAACAGCGGCTCCTTGTAATCCAGAAATACGTGGCGGTAGAATTCCTTGTACTCCTCGTCGGTGCATTCGCCTGGCTGTTTGGTCCACAGCGGATGGATATCACTGATGGAAACCGGACGTTTCTCGATTTTCACCTCGTCCCTGGCGGGAGAAACCTCAACCTTCTCTTTTTCGCCCTTGTCGTTTTCCTTTTCCTCGTATTTGGCGTCGGTGTGAATATGCTCAATGACCTTATCGTCTTCCTTCAGATCGGATTCCGGAATAATCTCCGTCTCCGGGGCGGCTCCCTCTTTGGTCAGGAAGATCTCTACCGGCATAAAGGCGCAGTATTTTTCCAGCGTCTCGCGGACCTTGTACTCGTTTGCGTACTCCAGGCAGTCCTCGTTCAGATGAAGCGTGATGGTGGTTCCGACCTCTTTACGGTCTCCGGTTCCCATGGCGTACTCGGTGCTGCCGTCGCATTCCCAGTGCACCGGTTCCGCGCCGTCCTGGAAGGAAAGCGTATCAATGTCCACCTGATCGGCGACCATGAATGCGGAATAGAAGCCCAGTCCGAAGTGTCCGATGATCTGATCCTGATCCGCCTTGTCCTTATATTTCTCCAGAAATTCTGTCGCGCCGGAAAAAGCGATGTCCGTGATATCCTTTACGACCTCTTCCGCGGTCATGCCGACACCGTTATCCATAAACTTCAGTGTCTTTTCCTTATCATTGACCAGGACATCTATCTTCGGCTTGTAGCCTTCCGGAAGCTTTGCCTCTCCGGCGGCATCCAGCTTTTTTCTCTTGGTTATGGCATCACAGCCGTTGGAAATCAGCTCACGGATGAAAATATCCTGATCCGAGTACATCCATTTTTTGATAATGGGAAAAATATTGTCGCTGTTAATGGAAAGATTTCCGCGTTTTGTCTCCATATGAATCACACTCCCTTGTCTGATTTGTTCATTGCCTGATTTTTTTGTGAAGAAATGCAGAGAACGGTTCCCTGCCTTATTTTGTATGAAGGGCTATATGTACCGCAGCCGCGGCAGCGAAAAAGCTCTCTCTGCGCCGCATGCAGAACTCTTAACAAAGGTTATCTTAGCCTCTGACTGACCGAAAGTCAAGAAAAATTTAGCACTCGTCAAAAACGAGTGCTGATTAAGCATCTTGTGGAAATTTCTGTCGAAACAACAGAATCAGGAGACGGGCGGCGCCGGGAACTCATCCCGCAGTATTCTCTCCAGCGCATGCTCCACGGTGTCCGTGGTTCTTCCGCAGATACGGATGATTTCTTCCTTTGCGGTCTCCACGGCGACCGGAATGCCGACCATTTCCAGCATTTCCCTGTCATTAGAGTTATCGCCGAAGGCAATGACCTCTTCCGGCGCAATCCCCAGATACCGGAGAATCTGATCCAGCGCGGTGGCCTTATTGACGCCCTTGGGCATACAGTCTAGCCATTCATTTCCCCCTGTGACAACCGTCGCCCGGTCACCGAATTTCTGCTGCCACCAGGAGACATCATGCAGGCCGCCTGCCTCGTAAAGAGACACCTTAAAATAAGGTTCTTCCGTCCGCAGGATATCCGGAACCAGTGTCACGTTATTTCCTACCACATCGCGCATATGGTAGTAATAGCTCTTATCCTTCGGCTGGATATAGCTGGTGTGGACGCCGGAAAGCAGCACCTCTGCTCCCTCCGTCGCCTGGATGGTCCGGATAATGCTCTGTCCGAGGCTGTGATCCATGTATTCCTGGTGAATCTTTTTCCCCCCGCAGAAGCAGAGACAGCCGTTTTCGCAGAGATAGGCAATCTCATCCTTTACCGGCGCGAATAACCGCTCCAGATTGTCTACCTGCCGCCCGCTGGCCGCCAGAAAGAGGATACCCTTTTCCTCCCTCAACCGGCGGATCAGCCCACAGGTCTGCGGCTGCAGCTTCTGCGCGCCGTTCAGAAGTAATGTGCCGTCCAGATCACTGGCTACTAGTTTTATTCTGCTCATAGATACTCCATTTCCCTGGCCAGCTCCGCAATCTGTGAAGGATCCTCCAAAAGCGCGTCCGCCCCGTATTTTTCCAGCTCCTCACGGGGACGGAAGCCCCAGCACACACCTACGGCAAAGACTCCTGCGTTATGCGCTGTCATCATATCCGTATTGGTGTCGCCGAAATACAGCACCTGGTCTTTATTCACGCCGAAGATACGCAGGATCTCAAACACGCCTGCGGGATCCGGTTTCATGGGGATCCGGTCCGCCTGTCCCTGGATATGGTCAAAGGTGCCTTTCCCGAAAATGGTTTCCACCACTTTAATGGCGTTCAGATGCGGCTTATTGGAGAATACAGCAATCTTCAGCCCCATCTGTTTCAGCCTGCGGATCGAATCCACGACATGGTCGTATGGAGCCACATGATACAGCGGATCCTCCTGATACCACTTGCGGCACAGCACAATGCCCTCGTCAAAATACTTTAATTCCGGATCTCCGGCATCCTTCAGGGCTCTGCGGAGCGAATTGTCGATCCCGTCCCCTGCGTAGTAGTTATAATTTTCTACCGGCATCGCCGGCAATCCGAAATGTTCCAGCGTCATATTCACCGGGCGGGCAATCGACTCCTGCGTTCTGGTCAGTGTGCCGTCCAGGTCAAAAATACATGCTTTTACATCCATGGTTACTCCTCTCCCCGGAATATGGATCATCCGGTTTTCATCAGGAAAAAGGCTGCCGCGCAAGCAGCAGCCCGGAAACAGGTCTGTATTATTCTGTACGGATATTGTCTTCTGCCCGTACCATCTGCATTTTTTCTCAGTGTGTGCCAGGCAGGCGGAAGGAGCTTTTCAGCGATACAATTCTCCCGAATACCGGCGCTCCCTCTGCAGACAGTTTTGCGTCCGCGCAGAAGAA
>CACVSR010000108.1 GCA_902756775.1 uncultured Lachnospiraceae bacterium
TCGTGCGCTGATTGAGAAGCTGGGACTTCGTAAATAATCAGGAGAATGTCAGGGCGGGTAGAGATTCTATCCGCCCTGTGTTCGTGCATGAGCAGGAACAGCCGCTGGGCAGATGTGCTTTCTGCGGCAGACAGAAAGAAACAGACAGAAAGAGCTTGTGCATGGCCGGACGGCGGAATATTTCTTCCGTTCCCGGCATACCGCTGCTTCTGCGGCGGAAGAACTGCGGAATTACCGGGCTGTGCGCGTTCCGCAGATTGCTGCTTTGTTCCGCCTTTTGGGGGATGGGCTTTTAAGCGCAGTCAGGCCCTCCGGGTAACGTCTGCCCGGCTGGGTGAATGGTAAGACGAGAAGAGGAAGAAAAAGAGGAAAAATCAGAAAAATGGACGAAACAAAAACTTTTTCGACGAAACTGGAAAATCCGTATAAGACCTATACCATGGATCTGGCGGGAAGAACGCTGAAGGTGGAGATCGGCCGTGTGGCAAAACAGGCAAACGGAGCCGCCTTTATGCATTATGGCGATACAACACTGCTTTGTACGGCGACCGCATCCAAACAGCCCAGAGAGGGCGTGGATTTCTTTCCGCTCTCGGTAGAGTACGAGGAGAAGATGTACGCGGTGGGTAAAATTCCAGGAGGATTCAACAAGCGCGAGGGCAAGGCTTCCGAGCACGCGGTTCTTACCTCCCGTGTCATCGACCGCCCCATGCGTCCGCTTTTCCCGAAGGATTACCGGAACGATGTGACCCTGAACAACATGGTAATGTCTGTGGATCCGGACTGCAATCCGGAGGTTGTTGCCATGCTGGGATCTTCCATCGCGACAACGATTTCCGATATTCCGTTTGACGGTCCCTGCGCTGCGACGCAGATCGGAATGATTGACGGAAAGCTGATTGTCAATCCGACGCTGGAGCAGAACTCCGTTTCCGATCTTCAGCTGACCGTCGCGTCCACCAGAGATAAGGTCATCATGATCGAGGCCGGAGCCAATGAGGTTCCGGAGGCAAAGATGATCGAGGCCATTTATCTGGCGGATGAGACAAATAAGAAAATTATTGCTTTCATAGACACCATCGTGGCGGAGTGCGGGAAACCCAAGCATGACTATATCAGCTGCGCCATTCCGGAAGAACTGTTCGCGGCGATCCGAGAGGAGATTCCGCAGGAGGAAATGGAACAGGCTGTCTTTACGGACGACCGCTCCGTCAGAGAGGCGAATATCGCTGCTTACACGGAAAAACTGAGAGAGAAATTTGCGGATCAGGAGGATTGGCTGGCAGTCCTGGATGATGCGATGTATCAGTACCAGAAAAAGACCATCCGGAAGATGATTCTGAAAGACCACAAACGTCCCGACGGGCGTGCCATCCGGCAGATTCGTCCGCTGGCCGCGGAGGTTGACACGGTCCCCCGTGTTCACGGCTCCGCGATGTTTACCAGAGGCCAGACGCAGATCTGTAATGTCGTCACGCTGGCGCCGCTTTCCGAGGCACAGAGGGTGGATGGTCTGGATCCATACAAGACGGAGAAGAGATACATGCATCAGTATAACTTCCCAAGCTACTCGGTAGGAGAGACAAAGCCGTCCAGAGGACCGGGACGCCGCGAGATCGGCCATGGTGCGCTGGCGGAGCGTGCGCTTCTTCCGGTGCTTCCGGACAAAGAGACGTTCCCATACGCGATCCGTTCGGTTTCGGAGACATTCGAGTCCAACGGCTCCACCTCCCAGGCCTCTGTCTGTGCTTCCTGCATGGCGCTCATGGCCGCGGGTGTGCCGATCCGGAAAATGGTGGCCGGAATTTCCTGCGGTCTGGTGACAGGAGATACGGACGATGACTATATTGTACTGACCGATATCCAGGGTCTGGAGGATTTCTTCGGCGATATGGATTTCAAGGTCGCGGGAACCCATGACGGAATCACAGCTATCCAGATGGATATTAAGATTCACGGGCTTACCAGAAAGATTGTGGAGGAGGCCATTTCACGCTGCAAGGATGCCAGAGAGTACATCCTGACAGAAGTGATGGAACCGACCATTTCCGAGCCGCGTCCGACTGTCAACAAGTACGCCCCGAAGATTGTCCAGATTACCATCGATCCGGATAAGATCGGTGATGTGGTCGGCAAGCAGGGCAAGGTCATCAATGAGATTATCGCCCGCACCGGCGTTAAGATTGACATTGAGGATGACGGATCTGTCTCTGTCTGCGGAACCGACCCGAAGGCCATGGATCAGGCTCTGGGTTATATCCGGACGATTGTGACCGACTTCGAGGAAGGCCAGATTCTCACGGGAAAAGTTGTCAGCATCAAGGAATTCGGCGCGTTTGTGGAGTTTGCCCCCGGCAAGGAGGGAATGGTGCATATCTCCAAGATTGCCAGGGAGAGAATCAACCGTGTGGAGGATGTTCTGACGCTCGGCGATGTGGTGACGGTGATCTGCCTCGGCAAGGACCGCATGGGGCGCATGAGCTTCAGCATCAAGGACTGCCCCAAAAACGCGAAGCCCTGCAACGCCTGAGACTCTGTCCGGCAGCAGTAGAAAGACGGATATGAAAATTAAAGTCAAGAAATTAAGCAGTACGGCGAAGCTGCCCACCAGGGGCAGCGCGTACGCCGCGGGGTATGATCTGTACGCGGATATCGCGGAACCTTCGGAAATTCCGCCCCATCAGACGGTGATGGTTTCCACAGGACTCTCCATGGAAATTCCGGAAGGGTATTTCGGCGCAATCTTTGCCCGGAGCGGACTGGCGGCACGGGAATCTCTCCGTCCGGCCAACTGTGTGGGGGTTGTGGACGCGGATTACCGGGGACCGTTTCTGATCGCCGTTCATAATGACGGGGAGACAGCCCGGACGGTCATGCCGCAGGAGAGAATCGCCCAGATGGTTGTGATTCCGTTTCTTCCGGTGGAGTTCTGCGAGTCAGAGGAATTAAGCGATACGGCGCGCGGCGAGGGCGGATTCGGAAGTACAGGAAAAGAGTAAAAGATGACGGGTGACGGGAGGATTGTCGTATGAGTGAGGAATTACGTAACAGCGATGCGTGCAGCGGAGACTGTGCCGGCTGCGGCGGCGACTGCACCTCTTTTGATTCAGAGAAGCAGACGATCACGCTGACGCTGGACGATGATTCGCAGCTGGAATGCCGGGTCATCAATATATTTCAGGCTAAGGATCAGAAATACATTGTGCTTCTTCCTCTGGACAGCACGGACGGAGAAGGATATCTGTTCCGCTTTTTCCAGGAGGAGGGAGGAAATCCGCGTCTGGAGAATATCGATGACGAGGACGAGTATTCCTTTGCGGCGGATGTGTTTGAAAATCTGATGAGTCAGGCAGGCTTTCTGGAGCCGGAAGAGCAGGAAGGCGAGTCTGCACAGGAATGACACCCCGGTGATACGGAAATCAAGAGGCCCACGGACAAATCGCGGCTTTTCGCGGTCTGCCTGTGGGCTGTTTTTTCAGAAGGGAAAGGAGGATGTTATGGGAAGCATGAAGAGCGGAAATGTCTGTCTGGGTCTGCTGGCTCATGTAGACGCCGGCAAGACAACCCTGTCCGAGAGTCTGCTGTATCTGTCCGGTGCTATCCGGAAAAAGGGCCGCGTGGATCATGGGGACACCTTTCTGGATACGGATTCCCTGGAAAGAGAGCGCGGCATTACCATTTTTTCCAAACAGGCGGAGCTTCAGGCAGGAAGCCTTACCTTTACCCTGATGGACACGCCGGGGCACCGGGATTTTTCTCCGGAGATGGAGAGGACTCTGCAGATTCTGGACGAAGCGGTTCTGGTGATCAGTGCTGCGGACGGAGTGACCGGGCAGGTGAGAAATCTCTGGAAGCTGCTGAAACATTACGATATTCCGACATTTATCTTTGTTAATAAGATGGATCAGCCGGGAACCGACCGGAAAGAGATTTTTAAAAAACTTCAGTCTGCGCTGGGGCCGGATCTGGCGGATGTAACGGACGGACTGGAGACGGAGAGCGTTCAGGAGGATGTGGCTGTCTGTGATGACGCGCTGATGGAACGGTTTCTGGACGGGGTTCCGGTCACGGACCGGGATGTACGGGAGCTGACCGCACAGAGAAAGCTGGTTCCGGTCTGGTTTGGCTCTGCCCTGAAGATGGACGGCGTGGACCGTCTGCTGTCCGGCCTGGAGAAATTTACACAGGAAAAAGAATATCCGGACAGATTCGGGGCAAGGGTATTTAAAATCAACCGGGATGAAAACGGAGAGAGACTGACATGGTTCAAGATCACCGGGGGAACCCTGCGGGTGAAGGAGACGGTCAGTCGCGACGGACGGGAAGGGGAAGGGAAAAAGATCAATCAGATCCGAATTTATTCCGGAGCATCTTTCCGATCCGTGCAGGAAGTCCGGGCGGGTCAGGTATGCGCGGTGACCGGACTTGCGGACAGCCGGATCGGAGAAGGTTATGGGGCGGAACAGGAAGGGGGAGAAGAACTCCTGCAGCCTGTTTTCTCCAGCGAAGTGATTCTCCGTCCGGAGGAGGACCGCATGTCCGCGCTTCAAAAAATCAGAATTCTGGAGGAAGAGGAGCCGATGCTCCATGTCCGCGCAGAGGAACAGACTGGCCGGATTTTTATTCAGGTGATGGGCGAGGTCCAGATGGAAATCCTGAAAAAGCTGCTGCTCCGCAGATTCGGCCTTCGGGTGGAGTTCGGCTCCGGCCAGGTGGTGTACAGAGAAACGATTGCGGCTCCGGCAGAGGGAATCGGGCACTATGAGCCTCTCCGCCATTACGCGGAAGTGCATCTTCTTCTGGAACCGGGCGTTCCGGGAAGCGGCATACAGTTTGCCTCTGCCTGCTCCACGGACGTGCTGGCCGGAAACTGGCAGAGACTGGTTCTGACTGCGTTGGAGGAGAAAACACAGGTCGGGGTGCTCACGGGCGCTCCGCTGACGGATATCCGGATTACCCTGATCGGGGGCCGCGCGCACGAAAAGCATACGGAGGGCGGGGATTTCCGCCAGGCAGCCTGCAGAGCCGTCCGCCAGGGGCTGATGCAGACCAAAAGCATTCTTCTGGAACCCGTATATCAGTTTCGCGCAGAGCTGCCGGCGGAAAACGCCGGACGGCTGATGAATGATATGCGGAACCGGTATGGGAGCGCGGAGATGACGGAGACAGAAACGGTTTCCGGCAGCGGTACACAGGTGACGGTGACGGGCACTGTCCCGGCGTCTTCCTACGGATCCTACCAGCAGGAATTCACTGCCTATACGCACGGGAACGGAAGGATCGCCGTCACGCCGGACGGATACCGTCCCTGCCACAACGCGCAGGATGTCATTCTGGAAAAAAATTACGATCCGGATGCTGATACCGAAAATCCCTCCGGTTCTGTTTTCTGCAGTCACGGAGCCGGAACCTTCGTACCATGGAACATGGTTCCGCAGTATGCGCATGTGGAGACAGACTGGGGCGGGAAGCAGTCCGGCGGGGCCGGCGCGGAGGAGTCCGACAGGGAAGGATATACAGGGGATTCTTTTGAGGCGCGGCAGGAAATTGCAAGCCGAAACAGGAA
>CACVSR010000109.1 GCA_902756775.1 uncultured Lachnospiraceae bacterium
CTGGTTCAAAATGTAATCCAGCTGGATTCTGTATTCGATTGTCCCCTCAAACAGACGCACCAGAAATGCGCGGTCCTGCGCAGTCAGCCACGGCCGGGCTTCCAGCGCGTCCCGCAGTACCAAATGGCTCTGCCGGTTCTCCTTCTGCGCCTCCAGAAGCAGTTCCAGGGCGAGCGCACGCACAGAATTTTTCTTCCGGTTCCGCTCAGTCATCTCTTCTTCCCACTCCGGAAAGGATCAGCATACGAAGCAGATACATCAGAGAGGTTGCCGCCGCCGCAACATATGTCATGGCCGCCGCGGAAAGCACCCTTCTGGCTCCGCCAAGTTCTTCCCTGCTCATCAGATTCATGCCTTGCAGCTTTTTCATGGCCCGGTGAGAGGCGTTAAATTCAACCGGAAGGGTCACAAGCTGAAAGAGAAGGGCAAAAAGAAAAAGGAAAATGCCGATTTTCATGATCACCGGCAGCTGAAAGAGCAATCCGATAAAAAACAGAGGCCATGCGGCAGAAGAGCCGAAACTGGCCACCGGAACGAGCGCAGACCGGATTCCCAGAGGCGCGTAGCCCTTTGCGTCCTGAATGGCGTGCCCGCACTCGTGGGCAGCCACTCCCTGTGCTGCCAGAGAAGAATTTCCGTATACCGTCTGCGAGAGGGAAACCGTTTTATTCCGGGGATCATAGTGATCCGTCAGATCTCCGGACACCTGCAGAACCTGTACCCCGTACAGCCCCTCGCTGGCAAGAATCTGCTGCGCCACCTGCGCCCCTGTCATACCGCTTCCACTCCGGATTCTGCTGTATTTCCGGAACGTTCCCCGCATGGTGCTCTGCACAATCAGCGTAAACACAAATGCTGCAAGAATAAGCAGATACGTCCAGTCAAAACCATAATAGTAATAATTCCCATACATAACCATTCCGCCTCCTGTCTGTTCTGCCCCTTTTAGAAGCCCAGCCGTGTCTCACCGGCAGCAAACCGGCGGCCCCGCAGGAAATCCGCGGCAGTCATCCGTTTTCTTCCCTCCAGCTGAATTTCCTCCAGAATCAGGATTCCATCTCCGGTCTGCACCCGGATTCCCCCGGCTTCTGCCCCCAGCACCGTGCCGCAGGGCTTTTTGCTGTCCGGTTCTCCCGATACAGAAGCCCTCCATATTTTCAGCTGCCTGCCCTCCAGTCCGGTAAAGGCGGACGGCCAGGGATTGAGCCCCCGGATCTGGCAGTCAATCTGGCGTGCCGTCCTGTTCCAGTCAATGATGCCGTCCTTTTTTTCAATCATCCTGGCATAGGCCGTTGTGCTCTCCTTCGGCTGTTTCCGCGGATGAAGTTCTCCGGCCTGAAGCTTCGGAAGTGTCTCCACCAGAAGTCCTGCCCCGGCCCGGCTCAGGCGCTCAAACAGAGACCCTCCTGTCTCCTGCGGATCCAGTGTGATTTCCGTCTGAGAGAGCATATCTCCGGTGTCCAGTCCCGCATCCATCTGCATGATCGTCACACCGGATGTCTTTTCTCCGTTCAGCACCGCCCATTGAATCGGGGCGGCTCCCCGGTAAGCCGGAAGAAGCGACGCGTGAACATTCAGGCATCCGTATTCCGGGAGTTCCAGAATGCTCTGCGGGATCAGCTGTCCGTACGCGACAACTACGATCACCTCCGGGTCCAGCTTCTTCAGGATCTCCAGATTTTCCGGATTCCGGATACGAGCAGGCTGGTAAACCGGCAGTCCGATTTTGTCCGCGGCCGCTTTTACGGCAGTCGGGCGAAGCTCCTGCTTCCGTCCGACCGGCTTATCCGGCTGGGTAAAAACTCCCTCCACCTGATGCCCGGAGGCGACGAGAGCCTCCAATGTCCCTACCGCAAAGTCGGGTGTCCCCATAAACACGATTCTCATCTTACAGTTCCTCTGTTTCTTCCTCATCCGGATTTTCCTGTTCCTCTGTCTCGCCCGCCCGGTGAAGAGGTCCTTGTGCAAGCTCCCGGTACAGATGTCCGTCAAGGTGGTCAAATTCATGGCAGCAGGCTCTGGCCAACAGCCCTTCTGCTTCCAGCTCAAAGGGTTCCATATTCTCATCCAGCGCTCTGACTTTCACATGTTCCGGCCTGGTCACCATCCCGACCATACCCGGTATGGAAAGACAGCCTTCTTCTCCGGTCTGCTCTCCGTCCTGTTCTACTATTTCCGGATTGATAAAAACATACGGATGTTCCCCGTCCACATCAATCACACAGATTCTCTTCAGAATTCCTACCTGCGGCGCGGCCAGTCCCACACCGAGAGCATCATACATGGTTTCAAACATATCTTCGATCAGCGTCCGTGTCCTGGGTGTCATTTTTGTGACCGGTCTGCAGACCTTCTCCAAAACCTTGTCTCCCTCCAGACGAATTGTACGCAGTGCCATCTCTATTCCTTCTTTCTTTTACAGACGCGGACGCTCTTCCTGATGCGCCGCAATTTTTTTCCGATATTCCCGTCTGGGAAATCTGTACCGGCTGCTGTTCCGTTTCCTCCTGCCCCAGTGTCTTTAGGCGTTCAGTTCAAACGTAAAATAAATATTCCGGAATCCGGAATTGATTTCAATATAGCGCTCCATCATCCTGCGCAGACGGATAATCTCCTGCCGGTCTGGCTCTCTGACATACAACACCTCCCGCCAGTTATCCTTGATCCTGGCCACCGTCTCCGGCACCGGTCCCAGCAGGACCGTCTTCCCGGATCTCCGATATTTCCGGAGGAACTCGCGGAGCGCCAGAAATGCCCGCTGCAGTCTCTGCCCGTCCGTACAGCTTCCACGCACGGCAAGCATCTGCCAGACAGGAGGATAGTTCAGGAACTCCCTGCCTGCGATTTCTTCGGCGTAAAAAGCATCATAATCCTGGCAAGCCGCGGCACGTATGCTGTAGTGATCCGGCTGATAGGTCTGAATGACGGCAAGTCCGGGTGTACTTCCCCTGCCGGCGCGGCCGACTGCCTGCACAAGCAGCTGATAGGTTCTCTCTGCCGCCCGGTAGCTGTTCTCGCCCAGCGAGAGATCCGCCGCCAGAACCCCTGACAGCGTAACATCCGGAAAATCATGTCCCTTTACAATCATCTGTGTGCCGACCAGGATATCCGCCTGATGCAGGGAAAACGCACGGAGGATCTTCCGGTAATCATTCTTTCCCCTTGTGGAATCCGCATCCATGCGCAGAATCCTTGCCTGCGGAAACCTGCTTTTCAGCTCACTTTCCACCTTCTGGGTTCCCACGCGGAATCCGCTGATAAACGGAGAACCGCAGTGAGGGCACACCCGGACCGGCTCCGTCTCATAGCCGCAGTAGTGGCATACAAGTTTCCCATTGTTGTGAAGCGTGAGAGAAACATCGCAGTGCGGGCACCGGATGACCTCTCCGCAGGACCGGCAGGACAGAAAACCGGAAACTCCCCTCCGGTTCAGGAAAAGAATGCTCTGCTCCTTTTTCCGGAGTCTTTCCTCCAGTTCCTGCTGCAGCCGGACACTGATTACAGACCGGTTGCCGCTCTGAAGCTCCTTCCGCATATCCACAATTTCCACCACCGGAAGATCTGCCCCGCCGTAGCGGCTGTCCAGGACAAACCCGGCAAACTCCCCACTCCGGCACCGGTACCACGCGTCCACGGAAGGAGTCGCGGAGCCAAATACCACGTGCGCCTGTTCCATACGCGCACGTTCCAGCGCGGTCTCCCTCGCATCGTAACAGGGAGCCTTTTCCGACCGGTAGCTCGGCTCATGCTCCTCGTCAATCAGGATCAGCCCGGTGTCCGGAAACGGGGTGAATAATGCCGAACGGGGGCCTATGACGATTTTTGCCTCCCCTGTCCTGGCACGCTCCATCTGGTCAAACCGCTCTCCTCTGGACATCCTGGAATGAAGAACCGCGACAGCATCTCCGAACCTTCCGCGGAATCTTCGCACCGTCTGCCAGGAAAGGGAGATCTCAGGAATCAGGACAATCGCCTGTCTTCCCTCCTGCAGCACTTTCCCGATCAGATCCATATAGATCAGCGTTTTCCCGCTTCCGGTTATTCCCCGGATCAGGCACGGACGGTTCTGTCCCTTCCATTCCTCCAGAATCCCGTCCCTGACTTTTTTCTGGTCGGGAGTCAGCTCAGTGCTGTTTTGTTCCGATGCCGACAAACCATCTCCGGATCCATCCGCATCCTCCATCAGATCCTCCGGATTCCGGATGACCCGGTGTGTCTCCACGGAGATCAGTCCGTCTTTCTGAAGGCTCTGCAGGACAGAGGACGTGACCCCCGCCTTTTTCATAAAACGGATCCGGTCCGGGCTGCCCTCCATGCCCGGTTCCAGAAGGGAACGAATCGCGCGCTCCTTTGCTTTATGCCCCTTCTTCCGGCTCTCCTCCAGGGCGCGCTGCAGCATTTCCCTGTCCGCAAGCACCCGGATGCTGTCCGCAGTAGACGTCTTCTCCCTTTCCTTTACAGGCAGAACCGTCTGAAGCGCACGGTTCATGGTGGATCCGTAGTTTTTTTTCATCCAGACAGCCAGCTGCAGGAGACGCCCCTCAATCGGCAGCCGACCCTCCTGGATCTCCAGAATCGGCCGTATCCGGCTCTCCTCGATCTCAGGACTGGTGCTGATACCGACCACATAGCCGTCCACGATCCGGGTTCCTCTGCCGAACGGAATCCGCACCGCCGTTCCCTCCCGTACACTGTCCCGGAGATTTTCCGGAATTCTGTACTGAAAGGTTTTATCCAGGCTTTCCTGCGTGATATTTACAATTACATCAGCATACCGTTCCTGCATCCGCCTGTCTGTCTTCCTCCAGGATTTCCTGAATCAGGACACGTTCGTCCATGGGGTATTTCTTCCCCTTGATAATCTGATAATCCTCGTGTCCCTTTCCGGCAAGAACAATAATATCTCCCGGCTCTCCGTGGTGAATGGCGTACCGGATCGCCTCCTTCCGGTCCGCGATCTCAATATATTCCCCGTCGGTTTTTTCCATGCCTGTCCGGATATCGTCCATGATTGCCTGCGGATCTTCATTCCGGGGATTGTCTGAGGTAATAATGGTAAAGTCCGCCATTTTCCCGGAGACTTCTCCCATCTCGAACCGGCGGTCCCGATCCCGGTTTCCCCCGCATCCGAACAGACATACGATACGGTTCGGGTGATACTCCCGGAGAGTAGAAAGAAGGCTCTCCAGAGCCATCGCGTTGTGCGCGTAATCAATCATCAGGGTAAATTTGTCGGAAACCCGGACCATCTCTACCCGGCCTTTGACCTTTGCATGGGTCAGCGCCTTCATGATTTCTTCCTCTGTCACTCCGAAGTGATAGCAGACCGCCACGGCTGCCAGGGAATTGTAGACCGAAAAGCGGCCGGGTATATCAATTTCCACCGGGATATTAACCAGCCCGGACGCCTGGTAGCGGATCCCCAGGTAGCCCGGCTTGCAGATCATCATGGCATTTTCTGCGCGAAGATCCGCCTGTTCGCTGTAGCCGTAGGTTTCCAGCTGACAGGTTGCGCCTTCCACCATCTGCTGAAAATGTCTGTCGTCCCGGTTT
>CACVSR010000110.1 GCA_902756775.1 uncultured Lachnospiraceae bacterium
CATTTCATCGTATTCCGTCAGGTCACGAAGCTCCTTGATATCAAAGGGAGCAAGCCTTGCACCGCAGCTAATAAGTATTGATTTAGCTGTCTTGCCTGTGACTGCTTGTCAACAACTTTTTGGTAAGTTTTCAATCATTTTTCCATTGGATTTCCCCTATGAAACGTTTTTTGCGTCCAGTGCATGAACCAGAACAGACTTCATTGTCTCTTTGGCCGTCCGGGTCGCATCCTTCCGGAAATGGATTTTTACCGTGTAGACTCTGCCGCCGATCTTCCTGCGGATGCAGGGGACTTCATTCTCTGTCTCTTTTACGCTTACTGGCTGATCCATCGTCTCGTTCATTTGTCTCCTTCCTCAAGGATGCTTTTCAGTTCCCTGAACTTTTCCTCTGCGGTCTTCCTCCGGCGGCTTTCTCCCTTGCAGAACACCGGTACACACATCTCAAGAACCCGGTCATAGATTCTTCTGTGGGCGGTGTCTGTTGCCCCACGAAGCTCTGTCAGTGTCAGATTGGTTGTCACAATCATCGGTTTCCGGCTCCGGTATCTGCCGTCAATAACGCTGTAGATCAGTTCGAGACCATAGTCCGTTTCCCTCTCCATTCCGAAATCATCAATGATGAGAAGCGGGCAACCGGACAGTCTGTCCAGATATTCGTTTCTCCCCTCGAATGATCCGGAAAGATCATTCATAATCGCGTTGAAATTCGTCATGCGTACAGGGATCTCATCCTCCATCAGGGCATTGGCAATCGCCGCGGCGAGATAAGTCTTGCCGCAGCCCACATCGCCCCAGATCAGAAGCCCGATGTTCTTCTCCTTCATCTTCTCCCATTCCTGCACATATCTTCTTGCAAGCTGCATCTGTGGATTCTGTCCGTTGTCGTTCTCAAATGTCCATTCCCGCATGGATCGACTAAGAAAGCCTCTCCCTTTCAGTTCCGCAACGCGCTTCTCCTTTTCTCTTACCTTTTCCTCTGCATCCTCTCTGTCCCGCTTTTCCTTTTCGCAGTGGCAGAGGCATGGAATAATGCGACCGGCAAGGAATCCAGTTGTTACCCGCATCTGTTTCGGCGTATGGCACTTTCCGCAGTAAACAAGGCTGTCCGCGCCGGTGTAATCGCCCGGCTGCATCTTCTCTCTGGCCTTTTTCTCCAGCTCATCCATGAAATCACTCAGATCAACTGACTTTTCATTCTTCTCACTCACAGACTTTCCCCCTCTCCCGCGCTGTAATCGCGTTTTTCTCCGGCTTTCTTTCTGTTATCCCGCTCGATCCAACGGCGTATCACGGCCGCATGGTTCTGGTACGTTTTGCCCTCTGATGCCATGAAGGAAGAAAGCTGCTCAAGATACTCTTCCCAGCATGAAGGGTAATCTTTTGATAATTCCTCCGCTTCTGCGTCAGTAAGATAGACATTTTTCCATCTTCCGCGGGGAGTGCGGGGGAGTGTGCTTTTCTCTCTCCCTCTCTCTTCTGAATCTTTTTCTATATCTGTATCTATATCTATATCTGCGTAACGTATCTGTAACGCTGGCGTCACATCCGCGTCACATTGTGACGCTTTTCCGGTTCCGGATTCCTCCACAAGGGCTTTTCGCTGCCGGAAATTCCTCATTCTCTGCGCTGATGCGCTCTCCGAGAAATAGCCGATCATGTCCGGAATCTTCGTCATCTGCATCTCGAAATTGCCTGTTCCCCACGCAATCAGCCCCGTCTTTTCCAGTGCGGCGAGGGCAAGCTTTATCTTCATCTCGTCCTCATCGATCACCAGTGTCAGATCCTTCTCAATGGAATCATAGAGACCATCCGTTCTGATCCACCCGTCTGAATGTATGCTGCATAGCAACAGTTCCAGATAGATCAGCACGATCGTGTCCCCTTCCGGCATCTTCCGGAGAAACTTGATCACTGCCTGGTTAAAAAAGTTTTCATGGAGCTTTAACCAGAAATAGCGTTTTCTCTTCTGCGTGGTTTCCGCGCTCCCTCCCTCTTCTGTCATAATTCGGGTCTCCTTTCCGTTTTCATGTTCTGCAGATCCTTTGTCTGCACTTCTTTTTCCTGCAGCATCCGGCGGTTTCTTTCCAGCTGCTCACGGATGGAAACCGGCTGTCTTTCTGCATCACTCTCATCCGGTGCGATCTCCGGCATGAACTCTTTCACGAAATACCGGATTTCCTTCAAGGCAGTAAGATCACCCTGCATGGCTTCAAGTTTCCTGCTCTTTGCTGCGATTTCTTTCTCCAGCTTTGCGGTCTCTGCGGTCAGTGCAGCTTCATCCGGCCCGCCGTCCGGTGCAAATTTTCTGAGGAACCGGTCGGCTTTCTGATACTTCTGAAGTTCGACGGTATGTTCCGCAGCGAACTTTTCTCTGCGTCTCTTCCAGCCGATCTTCATGTATTGATCGTGAACTTCCTTTGTCTCCTGCAGATCTTTTCTGGCTTTCCGGATTCCACTGATCGTATTGACACGCCGCTCTGCTGACTTCACGGCTGTCTTGATGACAGCCGTCTGTTCATACGCTTCTGACAGATGTTCATTCAGATCACTGACGGTGAGAATGCTGTTCCGGTTCAGATAGTCCGCAAAATCAAGGACTTTCTGCATATCGCGGATGGAGCCTTTTGTCCTCGCATACCTGTTCCAGTCGGATCTTTCATTCCTACGGACTTCGAGTTTGGCGAGTAACAGATCCCCTAGATAAACCGGCTTCGGCTTTGCAGCCGCTTCTGTTTCAAGCTCTTTCCATGCTTCCTGCACCGCACCGATCCAGTCCGCGAGTTTCCGGATCATGTTCCGGATGGAGAACATCATCCGGTTAGCCTTCCGGATTTCACGGTTCAGATCTCCGGCATCTGTCCTAATTCCTTTCTTCTCCATAGCGGAGACCGCCGGTCCGAGATGCTGTGTCGGGATCTGTTCGATACCCTGCCGTTTGTAGGATTTCATATCTATCCGCTCCGGGCATCTGTTCTTTTCCAGATACTTGTTCTGGTATTCCTCCCAGCTCTGTCTCCAGATCTCCGCGTTCTCTTTCCGGTTCCAGTCAACAGTGTCAACTTTCCGACTCTTCCATTCGCCGCTCGGCAGGCGTATGCGTTCGCCGTTTTCATCCAGGACATATTCTTTCCTAGACTTCGGCAGCCACTTTCCATTTTCATCAATTCCCCGCATCGTCAGCATGATGTGAACGTGCGGATTGTGTCCCGGCGGCGCGGGATCATGAACGGCAATGTCGCAGCACATTCCCTTCGAGACGAAATTCTCCTGACAAAACTCCTTCACCATTTCAATGGACTGATCAAAGGACAGTTCTCTCGGAAGGGCGGCAATAATGCCGCGGGATAGCTGTGCGTCAAACCTCGTTTCCACTTTCTCCGCCGCATTCCAGAGTGTGGCGCGGTCGCTGTACTCCGGCGGCGCATTCTCCGGAAGCATGATCTCTGAAAAAACAACCTCCGGATGCTTGTAGGAATAATTCTTCGTCCGGCCATCGTATTCACTGAAAAGCCGTTCCGCGCTCTGGTAGGCAGCTCCCGCAACTGCTGATCCCCGCACACCGGTTCTTTTATTGCACCGTGACCGGACGGAAATGGAAAAATGCGGACAGGTCATAGGCACCACCTCATCTTTCTTTTCCTCTGTGGCTGGTTCTGGTCTTCTGCTTTTTCACCGCCGGTGATCTCATCTTTTCCTCTTTTTCCTTCAAGGCCGACCGGACAGAAGGTTTTCTGTCTATCCACTGATCAGGGAGCTCATAGATGTGACGGAAGTCATGGCTCGTATTGCCGTCCGCGATGATCTTTTTCGTATCGGCGTTCATGATGTCTCCGTAGACATTGATCGTCAGCCGGAGTTTCTCCCCCTCTCTGCTCGTAGCCCTCACTTCTCCCTTGCCGGTCAATTCGATTCCGGTCATTCCCCTCTGATGGCAATACCGGAGAAGGATGCCCTGTGCCGGTGTCAGTTTTTCTTCGCTCATGTGTGATCTCCTTTCATGGCATGAAAAAAGACCGGCTGTCTCTTTGAAAGACAATCGATCTCAGTTTCTTTGATTCGATATTCATTTTTACCTGTGAACGGATGCTGCCGGTTCTTTTCCGGCTGCATCCGGACGCAGGTCCGCATAGGGGTAGCCGTCGGCAGACGGCGCAGGGGGAACGCAGTTCCCACTGGATCACGCAGCGGCTTTTCTTTGCTGCATGATCGGCCGCCCGGCGAGGGCCCTTCGGAGAACGCAATTACACCGGAACGGTGTATAATTGCGCCCTCTTATCAGAGGGTCTCTCCGTTCTCCTTCTTTTCCGCTTCTTCGATCACCCTCCGGAGCATTTCCTGCACGTCACTTTTGTGAAAGGCAAAGGACAGGATCTGCATGATCTGCTCATCAGAGAGGATGTCCGGACGCTCGATGAACTTCTCCAACATCCCGCCGCGGATACAAAGTCGATGCGTTCTTTCCTTCCGTGTCAGACATTTGATCTGCGTCCTAGCGATCCTGATCTCGTTTTGGTAAAACTGCTTCTGGCGTTTGGCCTTCTCAGCTTCTTCCCGGAGCTGTGCCGGAGATTTCTTTTTAGTCATCTGAATGGCTCACCTTTAATTCCAGGCATAAGAAAAGCGACCAGCCGGTTAAGGTTGATCGCTCTGTCCTTTACAAAATACTTATTTTATGTTGCTTAATCCTGTATTCTCGAGTTCATGATTTATCTTTTCAATTTTTTCCTCCAAGAATCTTTTTAAAAATAATCTATCTGTTGCTATTTTATTCTTCATAGCATATTGTTCATCTGTTTGCGATGCATAATCAATGTCAAAAAAAGTGATTCGTAATGTTATAAAATTATGATATAAATCCACAATCCTTAAATAATCAATCCATTCTTCAGGTTTGATCATTCCGTCCTTGGCTAAATCTATTATGGCCTTATCCTCTTTAAATGGGTCATCCATGAGATGCTTTTCAATTTTGTTTTCATCCAATGACCGATTATAATCAATTTTGGGGACTATATGTTTTGCTAAATAGTATTGATTGTCTACGATGCTTAATGTCTCTAAACAACTTGCATATGTAGCTCGCATTAAAATTATGGCAGTGGATCTTGCATTTTTATTTTTTTTAATTTCTCGCTCATCAATCACTCTAAATGTAAATATAACAATTCCAAAAGCCATTAAAACATTGAGTACGTCACCTGTAGTTCCTAGATGTACATTTCCTACAGATAAACCTATATGTGATGGAATATTGAAATAATCAAATATCAGAATGATGATAAAAACAAGACTCATGGCAGGTATAATGCCCCATTTTGCTTTTTTTATCTGATTGTCCATCGAAATTTCTTGTCCTTTATCCTAACTTCCCGATTACATTTTCTGTCTACAGTTCGAAAATGTAATCTTTGATTCTAAAGAAGTTGCGTAGAACCTTGAAAATTCGCATATTT
>CACVSR010000111.1 GCA_902756775.1 uncultured Lachnospiraceae bacterium
TAAGAACCCTTACAGAAAAAAGAAAGGCGGCTTCTGTGTCATGCAGAGGCTGCTTTTTTATGCTATCCGTAAGGATATTCCCGGTGCCCGTTTCTGATTACATACGTCTGTAAGTCCATCCGCCGCCTGCATGCCTGGTGTCACGCCCGGCAAATCAGCATTCGTAAAATTCAAAAGCCGAGTAGCAGAATGCATATAATTCAGTATCTATTCAGCACCCCCATATTCGAGGTGCTGCGCACCTCTCATTGTGGGCAGCCAGAGGCGATATGCGCCTTGTCCGCCCCGAAAATCGACGGAGGCGGGCTTACACAAGCAAGCTTGTGCCGCCGCTTCACGTCGATTTTCAGGGGTGCTGAATAATTACAAAATATCCCCCTATGGGGCTTCCGTGCGCCGACATTCCCCACTAAACTGAAAGCTGAGCTTTGTGAGGCAAAGGCGTGTCTCACAAAGGTATATACATTTAAGGAGGGGATGGAGATGCATATTCCAGAGAATTATTTGAATGGCGCCACCTGTGGTGTAATGGCGGCTGCCATGGTGCCGGTGTGGATTCACGCTGTGCGCACGGTTAAGAAGGAGGTTCCAAAGGCAAAAATACCATTGCTTGGTGTCGGGGCTGCGTTTTCTTTTGTCGCAATGATGTTTAACGTGCCGCTTCCCGGAGGGACTACAGGCCACGCCGTCGGAGGTACGCTGATTGCCATTTTGCTTGGCCCGGATGCTGCCTGTCTGGCGGTTTCTATCGCCTTGCTGATACAGGCGCTTCTATTTGGAGACGGAGGGGTACTTGCCTATGGAGCTAACTGCTTCAACATGGCCTTTATTCTCCCGTTTGTCGGGTACGCCGTATACTCGTTCTTGAATAAGAAGTTCAAAGGGAAAAGCGGAAGATATTGGGCTGCCGGAATCGGATCATATGTGGGAATTAATGCTGCAGCCTTCTGCGCGGCAGTCGAGTTTGGCATTCAGCCGTATATTTCTCATGATGCAAGTGGAAATCCGCTGAACTGTCCCTATGGATTAAATATTTCGATTCCTGCTATGATGGCCGGCCATTTAACGGTATTTGGCGCTGCAGAAGTAATTTATACAGTGGCGCTTCTGGCCTTTATTGCAAAAACTTCAGCGGATCTGCTTCCGGAAAATTCCATGTCTGGCACGACAGTAAAGCGCCCCGGAAAGCTGTATGCCCTGCTGGCTGTATTAATCTGCCTGGTTCCGCTTGGACTGATTGCTACAGGAACCGCCTGGGGTGAGTGGGGATCCGATGAGATCGCAACGGTTACCGGATTTTCACCTGCAAACCTGATAAACGGGTGGGAACTGAATGCACTGCTTCCCGATTATTCTTTCGGCGGACTTCCGGATGCCGTAGGATATATTCTCTCGGCTGTGATTGGAGTGGCGCTTTGCATCATTATTTTTACCCTGATTGCCAGAAGCATGAAGGATAAGACAAATTTCGGTTCAAAGCCTGCTTAACAGTAACTGTTCAGAACTCCCATGAGCCAAACAGGTTCATGGGAGCTTGCTCACAGATGATACCTGTTGGGCTCATGGGAAGTGCTGACAGGTACCGCCCCCACATGAGCAAAAATGTTATTTCTATAAAATTTTTTCAAAATTACATTTTTGCGAATGCATCGTGGGGGCGGTTCTGAACAGTTACGCTTAACAGAGTAATTGAAACGGAAATCAAGGGGAAAGCCTGTCGTCTGCAGACGGGCTTTTCTCTTTTTAAAAAAATAACCGTTGTGTCAAACCTGGAGTTCTTCAGGAGGTATAAAATATGGATTCGGATAATGACGGAAAAAATGCTGTTATCAGTTTCCGGGGAAAAAATACGGATATTACGGGACAAGACAGCATCATGGGAAGTGCTTCAGTTCCTTCGTGGATGATGCGACAGGAAAACTATATGGCTCCAAAAGATTCGGATCATTTTATCGGAAAAAGCATCATGAAATTACTGGGACTCTTAACAGTGATCAGGGAAAGCCCGGTAAGTTCGCTTCATGGAACGGGTGCTGTGATGCGCCTCATATTTACGCTGATGAGCATTGTTCTCATGGCGATCTCCCATAATATGGCATTTACTTACCTCGTACTTGCTTTTTTTCTTCTTCGTGTCATCTTTATCCCGGCAAATCATATGGCGAGGGTATTGAAAGAAGCCTTGGGGGCTGCTGTATTTTCCATGTTACTGCTTCTTCCGTCAGTGTTTATGGGTGTGCCGCGGACAATGCTTACTGTTTCGCTCAAGGTGTTTGTGTCTGTGGGGCTGATCAGTCTTTTAAGCGCATTGGTTCCCTTTAATCGCATTATTTCCGCGTTGAAGGTTTTTCACCTGCCGGACATGTTTATTCTGATTTTGGACATCACATTGAAATATATTGCAATTCTGGGCGAAATGTGTCTGAATGTGCTTACTTCTCTCAGACTGCGTTCGGTAGGAAAAAACCGGAAAAAGGGAGAGTCTATGTCCGGGGTTCTGGGGGTTACTTTTTTAAAGTCCAGAGAAATGGCGGATGAGATGTACGCGGCGATGATATGCAGGGGATTTGAGGGAGAATATCACAGGATGCAGAGAAAAGCTTTTTCAAAGAATGATATTCCCCTTATATTATTCTCTGCCCTGCTGCTTATTTCTTATATTTATCTGGAAACCGTCATCTGAATGTGCCAGGCACGGAAAAGCGTGGCGGCAGTTAATGAACAAGGATATCAACAGAAAAGATGGATAAAATAATTGAACTTCAAAATATCTGCTTTGCCTATCAGGGAGAGGCGGCGCTTTGCTACATCACTTTTGATGTATGCCGGGGAGAGACAGTAGTCCTCCAGGGTCCCAACGGATGCGGGAAGTCTACCTTAATCAATGTCCTGAACGGGATATTGTTCCCGGAGGAGGGAACCTATCGGTTTGAAGGACAGCTCATAAGCGAAAAGACGCTAAAAGACAGCCGCTTTTCAAAACAGTTTCATCAGAAAATAGGTTATGTTTTTCAGAATTCAGATGTGCAGCTGTTTTGTTCTACCGTTGAGGAGGAAATAGCTTTCGGCCCCATGCAGATGGGATTTGCGGAAGACGAGATCCGGGAGAGAACCGATGATGTAATCAGACTGCTGCATCTGGAAAAGTTAAGAGAGAGGGCTCCTTATCATTTGAGCGGGGGAGAAAAAAAGAAGGTCGCTCTTGCCTGCGTACTGTCCCTGAACCCGGAGGTCCTGATTCTTGATGAACCGCTTGCCGGTCTGGATGTTAAGACACAGCAGTTACTGAAGGATCTCCTGAAAACACTGAAAAAAGCAGGAAAAACATTGATCATTGTTACGCACGACAGAGATCTGGCTGCAGAGATCGGGGATCGTTTTATCACCCTGGATGAGAACCATAGGATATGCGGACAAAAGCAATCCTGACAATACAATTTTATTTCAGAGAGTAAATGATAGCGGAGGGGCAGGGGGTATCTTCTTTTCCTGGTGATCTCAATTGTGAATAATTTCGTTAAAGTTAATTCATGGCAGATGCAGAAAATGCATGTTTTGAAAAAGTACAGGCTTATGCCTTGCGGCAGGAAAAACACAGTACTAAAATAGGCACTGTTGCCGCCGCGGAAGGAACATCTGCGGAACAGCAGAGGGGTTATTTACTGCGGTTCCGGCTGTGCCGGTACAGGAAATTTCAAAACAGGAGAGTGAAACAGAAAAATGAAAATACTCAGACAATTCTGCAGGATCATGATTATTACGCTGATTGGTGAACTGCTGCACTGGCTGCTGCCGCTGCCGGTTCCCGCCAGTATCTACGGGATGGCCATCCTGTTCGCGGGGCTCGTGACCGGTCTGGTGAAGCTGGACCAGGTCAGGGATGCGGGAAAGTTTCTGATTGAGATCATGCCCGTCATGTTTATTCCCGCAGGCGTCGGCCTGATGTCTTCCTGGGGCGATCTGCGCCCTGTACTTCTTCCGGTTTCTGTCATTACCGTTGTGTCTCTTATAGCTGTCATGGTGGTCAGCGGAAAGGTATCACAGCATGTCATACGTCTGGGAAGCAAGACGGAGGCGGGCAGTCTCCTTAGTATGGAAAACATGGCTGCCGAAGAGGAGGCAGAACTATGATCGCTTCATTCTGCAGGACATCTGCTTTTGCCGGTGTTACACTGAGCTTATTTGCCTACTGGGTGGGCGCCGCGCTGAAGAGAAAAACAAAGCTTGCTTTCCTGAATCCTCTGCTCATCTCGATTGCAGTTACGATTGTCGTGCTGCTGACTGCCCATGTCAGCTATGATACCTATGATGCCGGGGCGAAGTATTTAAGCTGGTTTCTCACACCGGCAACGGTATGTCTGGCCATACCGCTTTACGAGCAGATGAAGCTTCTGAGAAATAACTGGAAAGCGGTCGCCGCCGGTATCTGTTCCGGCGTTCTGACCAGTCTCCTCTGTGTCCTGGTCCTGTCTGTCCTGTTCGGGCTGAGCCATGAAACGTATGTCACCCTTCTTCCCAAGTCGATTACGACGGCTATCGGCATGGGAGTCTCGGAGGAACTGGGAGGAAATGTGACCATAACGGTTGCGGTTATTGTGGTAACCGGCGTGCTGGGAAACATTCTGGGAGAAGGACTCTGCAGGCTGTTCCATATTGAAGAGCCCATTGCCCGCGGAATTGCGCTGGGTTCCTCTTCCCACGCGATCGGAACAGCCAAAGCGATGGAGATGGGAGAAGTGGAAGGGGCTATGAGCAGCCTGTCCATAGCCGTAGCCGGAATTCTCACCGTAGTCGGTGCCTCTGTTTTTTCGGCAGTGCGGTAAAAAGAATCAGAGACACAGGAGATCTGCAGAAAAACCCTGCTGTTCCTGTCCCGGAAAATCTTCGGGACGGAAGGCAGGGATTTTTTGCGCTTTTTTTGTAATTATTCAGCACCCCTGAAAATTGACGTGAAGGGCGGCACAAGCTTGCTTGTGTAAGCCCGCTTCCGTCGATTTTCGGGGCGGACAAGGCGCGTAGCGCCTCTGGCTGTCCACAATGAGAGGTGCGCAGCACCTCGAATATGGGGGTGTTGAATAGATACCTTTTTTTTCGTGCGGAAACAGCCTGCGAAAGCATGCGGAATTTCATTTTTGCCGCGGAAATCGTTCTCATGCGCTGCTTCGGAAAGACCGGGCCGGAACCTGCAGGAATGTTCTCCAAAAAATACAAAAAAAGAAGGGCTAAAACCGCCGGAACCGGTTTGACACCCTTGACAGGATATGTTATTGTAGAAAATGCACTATTATGGCAACAAGTGCCTCTGTCCCTCTATGCGCTGATTTTCCGGCGCGGACAGGAACGATCAGGCACCCTGTATCTATTTACCAATTCTAAATCACAAGAGGTGAATCGTCAATGGAGAAAAACAGGATACGTCCGGTCCGCAGCGGAAGAAGTATACG